>JAVWKI010000101.1:0-6199 GCA_036638575.1 Anaerovoracaceae bacterium
AGCCTTTGAACAATATGGCAGGGAAACTTGCGGAATTATTGTGGAACCCTTGATTCAAGGAAGTGCGGGAATGAGAATTTACCCGCCGCTGTATTTAACCAAGCTGAGAAGGCTTTGCAATAGCTATGATGTTTTGCTTATTGCAGATGAAATTGCTACCGGCTTTGGACGAACGGGAAAAATGTTTGCCTTTGACTATGTGGAAGGATCTCCGGATATTTTATGTATGTCCAAGGGGTTGACCGGAGGATATATGCCTATGGCAATTACCGCAACTACAGAGAAAATTTATCAAGGCTTCTATGGAGAATATGGAGAGGGAAGGGCGTTTATGCACTCCCATACCTACAGCGGAAATCCCCTTGCCTGCTCTGCGGCCTTGGCGGTACAACGAATTTTAACCCGAGAAAATGTATTGGATTCGGCGGCCAAAAAAGCAGAAGCTTTGACGGGGAGATTAGAAGCTGCCTTGGGAGAACATCCTTATGTGGGAGAAATTCGCCACTTAGGACTGATTCATGCCATTGAACTGGTAAAAAACAAGGAAACCAAAGAATGCTTTCCCCCACAGGAGAGAGTGGGCTATCAAATTTACAGAACGGCCTTAGAGAAGGGGCTAATCCTAAGACCTTTAGGGGATGTTCTCTATTTTAATCCCCCATTAAACATTGAAGAAGAAACCCTAGAACAAGCGGTGAGGATGTGCAAGGAGGCAATCGTGGAAATCTTAGGCCAATAAGGCCATTGACAGAACTTGGTAAAAAATGGTAATATAGCAAAAGAAGGAAATGGAAAAAATTACCAAAACACCAAGGAGGGGAAAGATGGAAGTAATCAGAGTGAACATCTGTGTGAAGGACCGAGCCTATGGACAGGCGCTAAAGGAGGCGCTAACGCGGAATTACAGTGGATTTATCGTGACGTTAAATGAAAAGGTAGAGGGAGAAGAGCCGGCAGATGTTCACCTTTATGATGAAGGTAGCGGAGAGCGGAAAAACGGGATTTGGCTGACAGAAAAGCTTTCTGGGGCCAATGAAGAAAAGCTGATGTTTTACAAATACGACAACATCAAAAATCTAGCGGCAAAAATCATTCTTGCTTATGGTAAGTTTACAGGAAGACGGCTGATTGTCCCGGGAGACAAGCAAATTCAATTGATTGCTGTTGCGGCGGCGGCAGGAGGCCTAGGGGCAAGTAGCGTGGCAATGGGAATTGCCCAAGAATTAAAACGTTTTCAAGGAAAATCTGTCCTCTATCTTTCCTTGGAGAGCTTTGAGTCAACAGGCAATTACCTGAGAATCGAAAAAGGGAAGAAGGGGATCTTTGAATATCTTTATTACCTCAAAAGCAAGAAGCGTCATCTATGCTCGTGTATTGAGGACTTCTTGGTGTATGACACCTATGGAATAGAAGGCTTTGGCCCGGCACCGGGGATGAACCCCTTATTAAAGCTAAAAAAAGAAGATTTTGAGCTACTCCTAGAAGAGTTAATGGAGCTGGGCCGATATCAGGTGGTTGTCTTTGATTGCGGAAATAACATCAATGACTTAATTGAGTTGGTGTTTCAATTAAGCGATTTTATTGTCTTTCTCAATGAAGAGGGAGTACGAAAGGAAGCCTATCTTCGATATCTTACCCACAAAACCGGTGAGGGGATAAAGGAGAGGATGATCACCCTAACCAACAAGTATGTTCCCTATCAAGAGCCTATTTCACTAGATGAGGGCAAGGGAGAAGACGGAAAAGACGGAGAAGAAATCGTAGTGCCGGAGCAAGTGATTGCCTATGATGAACATGGGTTTCACCGGGTAGAAAATCATGTTTCGGTGTGTATTGACGGGGATTTTGGCCTAGGAATAAAAGAAATTGTAAAAAAATTAACATAAAATTAACATAAACTTAACAGATCCTTGTTTTTTTATGAAAGAAAGGCGTATAATCTTAATGGTAAGATAGGATTTTTACGTAAACAAGGAGAGAAAAGAGTATGAGTATCGAAACATTCCAAATCATAGCAACCTTGCTGGGTGGATTGGCTGTTTTCGTTTTCGGGATGAACCTGATGAGCGAAGGCCTCCAAAAGGCGGCAGGAGATAAGATGAAAAACGTTCTGGCAATGCTAACCAGAAACCCGGTTCTAGGCGTGTTGGCAGGAACCCTATGTACCGCTGTTTTGCAGAGTTCTTCCGCAACAACGGTAATGGTTATCGGGTTTGTTAGTGCAGGGCTGATGAAGCTTCCTCAGGCAGTCAGTGTTATTCTGGGTGCAAACATTGGAACGACCATTACGGCACAGCTAATCGCCTTTAAAATCGGAGATTACGCCTGGATATTTGTTTTTGTTGGATTTGTAATGTATTTCTTTATTAAGCATAAGGAAAAAGTAAATCAGATCGGTCAGGTAATTTTCGCCTTCGGTCTGCTTTTTGTGGGAATCAATACCATGGGGGATGTGATGAAGCCGTTGGCGGCGGCACCATTCTTTACGGAGCTGATGCTCCATGTGCAGGATGTGCCGGTGCTAGGCGTAGCCATAGGAACCTTGATGACGGTAGTCATTCAGAGCAGCTCTGCAACCATTGCCGTACTGCAAAACCTAGCTTCTACAGCAGGACCGGATGGTGTGACCAGTATTATTGGTCTTGACGGTGCATTGCCGATTTTGTTTGGAGACAACATTGGAACAACCATTACGGCTTTGCTTGCTTCAATTGGTGCATCTCTAAATGCCAAGAGAACCGCCCTTGCTCATGTGGTATTTAATATTACAGGAACATTGATTTTTATTTGGTTTATCCCTTGGATTGCCCAATTTGTGGCCTATATTTCGCCGCAAGGATCCGAGGTGGATGTAATTGCAAGACAAATTGCAAACGCCCATTTGTTATTTAACGTAACCAATACAATTATTTGGCTACCGTTTATTTGGTTGCTGGTTAAGATTGTAACCAAGCTATTGCCGGGTAAGGATACGGATAGACTTCCTGAAGAACCGCTATACCTAGATCTAAAGATTGTAGACAGACCGGTATTTGCTATTCATCTAGCAACAAAGGAATTATCAAGGCTTGCAGCTTACACCTTTGATATGGTAGGACAGAGCAAAAAAGCCTTCATTGGAAATGATATGGAAGCGGTAAAGGAAGTTATGGCCATGGAAGAAGTGGTGAATAAGCTGCAAGAGAAGATTGTTTCCTACCTTGCTTCGATTCTTTCTTCAGAGGGAGCAACTGAGCATCAAGCAGATACCGTTTCCGGACTGCTTCATGTTGCAGCAGATATTGAACATATTGGCGATCATTGCAAGAATATTGCAGAGCTTGCAGAAGAAAAATACCAACAAAAATATGAGTTTTCCGATACGGCTAGTGCGGAGATTTATGAATGCTTTGACCAGATTTCAAGAATGCTTGCCGATACGGTTAAGGCACTGGACACAGGAGACAGACAACTGGCAGAAGAAGTGCTGAAGCAGGAAGTTGAAGTCAACAAAACCGAGCAGCGTCTCCGTGCAAAACACATGCAGAGGCTATATGACAACACTTGCTCACCGGCATTTACTGTAATTTACACCGATATTATTCACAATATCGAAAAGGTAGGAGATTGCTGTAACAATATTGCAGAGGCAGTTTTGGATGATGTTCATTTGAAACCGACTCTTGTAGAAAAAGTGGAAGCGTGATGAATGATGGGTACCATAAAGAAAAAAATACTCATTATTGAAGATGAGCCCAATATTCGCGAGCTAGTGACCTACAATTTAAAGGCCAATGGCTACGAGCCCCTTGAAGCGGAGGACGGAACCCTGGGAATTACTTTGGTATACAAAGAAAAGCCGGATCTGATTCTTTTGGATATTATGCTTCCGGGCAAGGATGGCTACGAGATTTGTAAGGAGCTTCGGCGAGATGGGGTAGCGATTCCGATTATTATGTTGACTGCCAAAGGGGAGGAAATCGATAAGGTTTTGGGCCTTGAGTTTGGTGCCGATGATTATATTGCAAAGCCCTTTGGTATTCGTGAATTAATGGCGCGAATCAAGGCGGTTTTGCGGCGATATGAATATCAAGGAGAGGTCAGCAAGGAGGAAGATGAGGATCAACTTGTGGTGCAGGACATTACCATTAACTTTTCCGGACACGAGGTGTTTTTGGGAAAGGAAAAAATAGAGTTGACCTTTAAGGAATTTGAATTGTTGGGATTTTTGGCACGAAATCGAGGGCATGCTTTTTCTAGAGATGAACTTCTAGACAAGGTATGGGGAATTGACTATGTGGGAGAAACGAGAACCGTCGATGTGCATATTCGATACCTTCGCAAAAAACTGCGCGACGAAGACGAACGATATATTGAAACGATTCGAGGAAAAGGATACAAATTCAAATGAAAATACGTTGTTTAATTATCGCCATCTTAATTACTGCCCTAAACTTTGTTCTCTCCCTTTGCATAGAGACTTTGTGGCTCAAGCTGCTGCTGAACTTCTGTGTAATTGCCATTGGGATGAGCCTGCTCTATTACTGGCTGGTTTCACCTATTCGGGAGATGAAGAAGCAGTTAAAGGCGGTGGAGGAAGAAAATCGTCAGCTGGAGGCTATGCGCAAAGAATTTGTGGCCAATGTAACACACGAGCTAAAGACGCCCCTAACCTCCATTACAGGGTTTATTGAAACCTTGCAAAATGGAGCTGCGGAGGATCCGGAAATTCGGACAAAGTTTATTGATATTATTGCCATAGAGGCGGCACGCTTAAAACGATTAATTGAAGATACCTTGGTTCTTTCTGAAATTGAGCGAAAGGTGGAAATCCTTTCGGAGCAGATACAGGTAAAGGCTGCAATTGACAGTATTATTACGGTAATCAACCCTATTGCCAAGGAGAACCAAGTGTCCTTGATCAATGAAGTCCCTGAGGACATTTATGTTCGGGGAAATGAAGATCGATTTAGGCAAATGATGGTGAACCTAATTGAAAACGCCATCAAATACTCAAACCCAAAGGGACGGGTTTGGATCAAAGCAAAGCTTGATCAAGAGGGGAAGCTGAGAATTTGTGTTCAGGATGAAGGAATTGGAATTAGTGAGGATAACCTAGAACGGTTATTTGAACGATTTTACCGGGTAGATAAATCCCGTTCAAGAAAAGTCGGAGGTACCGGGCTGGGACTTTCCATTGTTAAACATATTGCGGCACTGTTTGATGCAGAGGTTCATGTGGAAAGTAAATTGGGAGAAGGAAGCACGTTTTATGTAAAATTTAAATAGGAGTGAAGGATGGGACATTTGAACTACATGATTTCAGATTTGGCCTTAATTACTGTCGTTGCCGGAGCAACAACCTTATTGTTTAAAAAGATAAAATTGCCGGTAGTGCTGGGATATATTTTGGCGGGCTTTCTCATCAGCCCCCACTTTGTTTGGCTGCCGACGATTATCGGCGTAGAAAATATCAATACCTGGGCAAATATCGGCATCGTTTTTTTGATGTTTGCCTTGGGACTTGAATTCAGCTTTAAAAAAATTGCCGATGTCGGCGTAAGTGCTATTGTTACTTCAATTACGGTAATGGGTGCGATGATCACCATCGGTTATGTGGTGGGAAATCTTTTGGGCTGGGGAAGAATGGACAGCATGTTTCTCGGCGGGATGCTCTCCATGTCTTCAACGATGATTATCTTAAAGGCCTTTGAAGAATACAATCTAAAAGAAGAAAAATTTGGGAAATTGGTGCTAGGAACCCTGGTCATTGAGGACATAGGGGGCATTTTTATGATGATTATCCTATCTACCATTTCTGTAAGTCAAAATGTTGAAGGCATGAAGCTGGTGGCGGATATAGGCATGTTATTGCTTATGCTGGTTATCTGGCTAGTCTTAGGCATTTTTTTAATTCCTACCTTTTTGAAAAAAGTATCCTCCTTGATGAATCAGGAGACTTTGTTAATTGTAGCCTTAGCCATTTGTTTTGGCATGGTCATTATCTCCAATTTAATTGGATTTTCAGAAGCCTTAGGGGCCTTTATGGCAGGCTCTATCTTGGCAGGAACGGTTAAGGGGGAGCGGATAGAACACCTGATTCAGCCCCTAAAAGATTTTTTTGGTGCAATCTTCTTTGTTTCTGTAGGAATGTTGGTTGTGCCGGAAATGCTGGTAAATTATGCAATGCCTATTGTAATCTTAACGATTGTAACGATTT
>JAVWKI010000102.1:0-6117 GCA_036638575.1 Anaerovoracaceae bacterium
GATGGAATGCTGGCAGATGGATTATCCACCGCATTATTTGTTAAGGGACTAGAAGGTGCAAAGGAATATTGGCAAAAACATGGAAAGGATTTTGACCTAATTCTTGTTGACCATCAAGGGCGGATCTATGTTTCTGAACCTATTGCAGAAGCGTTTTCTTCAGAAGCACCCATAGAAAAGATAAAACAGTAAGAGCATTTTTTTTTACCAATACAGTTAGTTGAAACTAACTAAAACGGAAGTTATCTCCCCAATCAAGGGAAAGCCATGAATAGGCTGCCCAAGGGGAGCTTATAGTACAGACCAGTAGGAGGATGTATGATTAAAGAAAGAAATAAAATCAAAAAAAGAATATGGTCAATAATCACGCTGATTGCAGTGATTTTTACCATGATGTCCACCGCTTACCTTCAAGCCTATGGGGCAACAGAACCCTTAGCGCCAAAAGAAGAGGCGGGCAAATATGCAACGGGCACCTATTACGGAGGCGGTAGAGGCTTTCACTCACTTGTGGCAATAACACAGCTTGGATTTACCGGAGAGATTCCTTTCCCTGGTGAAGATACCATAAAGGTAAAGGTGGAAATTGCAGAGGGAGAGAAAGGGGAAACCCAAATTAAATCAATTAAAGTCATTGAGCATAGAGATGACTTAAAACCCTATGGCAGCATTGCCGAGCGGATCCTTCCTCATTTGATTAAGGACAATGGTGTTGCCCAAGCAAAGGCCGCACTGGAACGAAAGGATTCAGCGGATCAGCGTTACGATGAAGTAACCGGCGCAACCTGGACAGCCAAGGGAATGGTCGAAGCGGTAGAAAATGCCTTAAAAGGAGCGGAAGAGAAAAAAGAAGGGAAAGAAGGCAGCTTTGCTTACATGGAAGTGGATGCATCTTCAACCTTCAAGAATCAGGCTTCCTTTAATTCACCTATTTCTCTAGAAGGCCTAGTGGTAAAAAAGGTCTATAAGGATGGAACAAAGGCACCAAAGATCATTCCTTACGGCCAGTTTGAGGCAGAAAAAATCAGCCTAAGTGAAAAGAATAATTTTGTAATGGAACGAGAAGGAAACCAAGTACAAAAGACTAAGCGAATATTTATCTCCACCCCGGAAGTGAACAAGACGGGAGTCAATGTTACTGCAGTCTCACCAACAGAAAAGAGACATGTAAAAGCCTTTAAATTGAAATTCAAAGATGGAAAAGTCAAGGAAATTAATGGCAGTGAAGAGGACTTCCTTTATGCAGTGGATGTAGCCAAAGGGGACTCTGCAGAGATTGTAGAGGTTACCGCTGTAGACAATAAAAATGAAGAGGTAAAAATAGAAAACTTTACCTTTGATCGGGGATTAAGAGAGTGGACAATCCAGCTAAAACCATTAAGTGGCAGCACGTTTTATGTTTTTAATGCCTATAGAATCAAGATAAATGATCAGAATATTGATGGAAATACCGTTACTCGATTTGAACTAGGCACTCCGCCGAGCGTGGTGGACTATGCCGTAGGCGAGACGATTTCGTTCAAAGGAATGTCTGTTTCCTTTGCCAAGGGAACAGAAAAACTAAAGGCTTATCCTGACGGAGATTGGCTGAAAAAGGAAAAAATTATTGCCTCAATTCCAGAAGGAACGACCTTAACCAAAGAACATATTGGGAAACAAAAGGTCACCTTAACCTTAGATGAATCAGTAAAAAGTGCAAACGGGGCAAGACAAATTTCCTTTGATATTGAGGTGAGAGACGAGTCTGCAAAAACCGATGGACCCCAAAGCGTGGCCTTTGTAGGGAAAAATGCTCAGGGAACTCCCTTTGAACTAGGAAGAATAACGGTAACCCCAGGGCAAACGGTATATCCTAAGGCTGGATGGTTGGTCAACGCAGCAACCAGAAATTTTGATCAGATAGAAATGATTGTATACGACAAAAACGGCAAAATTGTACCACAACAGACAAAGGGAACCGAAAGTAAGCCGAGAGTTACCCAATATAAAAAAGGTGGATTGTCAAAAATCTACTTCGGTAAGGTGTATGAAGGCTTTGGAGAAACAGAGAGCCGACAAAGCTACTTGTTTTTAAACATGAGTGCGCCACCTTTGCCAAACCAGGTTGCCTATTTTGATTTGGGCGATCCCAAGACAGCGGACGATGATCAAGAAGTTGCTAAGACAGACTTTAAGCAAGGTGCGACCAGTGCAGAAGTGATAATCCCGGAAAAATATAAGTCGGCAAAGCTTACACCAAAGCTGTTTTATGTCAATGAAAAAGAACGAGTTGAAATCCCATTAAATTTAGGTGGAACCAAAGTTATGCCTATGGCACAGGGGGTAATCAAGGACACCCTAGTCATTCAGGGTACAGGCCAAGAAGGCGGACATGAAGACTTTTATAGTCAGTGGCCTTCCGGAAAGTTTTTTGTGATAAAAAAGCTTGAATCAGCAGAAAAGCCGATAGTTCCGGTAGTTCCAGTAGTTCCGGTGGAACCGGTATTGCCGGATGCACCAGTGAATCCACCGGCAAACGTAGACCCTGCACTAGATGCTGCACCAGGAAGTCAGGAAGATCCTGCAGCAGCGGCGTCCAGCCAAAACCAGAGAAGTGGATCAGCTACGGCAGGTAAGGTTTTACCGGCAAAGGTCACAAAGACAGGAGATGAAAGCAAGCTGGAGCTGTGGGCATTATTGCTAGGGATGTCTACCATGGCAATGGTTGCAGCAGGAGCATTGTATAGAAAAAGTAAAAAAAATTAAACGGCTAGGAGGTGAAGGCGATGAAGAAGAAACTGAGCATAGTGAAAAATTTGTTGCCGGCGATACTGATGGCTTCTGTAGTGGTAGCGAGCGTAGGTTATGGCATGCCTAAACTTTTAGCCACGACAGAAACCCCGCAGGAAGCCGGCAGGCAGATAGGACATGCAAATATAGAAAAGAAAATCCTTGAAGAAAAGGGAACGGTTTCTATTGGAAACCTAGTAGAGGAAGTGAACCTAGAGGGCCTTAGAGACGGGGTATATATCGGACAGGGAAAAGGCTATAATGGGCTAGTAAAGGTTAGCGTTACGATTCAGGATAAGAAAATATTCGCCATCGAGGTTATCCATAACGGAGGAGATGACGAGCCATACTTTGCTAAGGCCAAGACGTTAATTGCAGAAATTTTGAGAAAACAAACGTCAAAGGTGGATACCGTTTCAGGGGCAACCTTTATCTCTAATGGGATAATTGGCGCAGTGCGCAATGCATTGGCTCAGGCAACCTCCGTGCCCATCAGCCAGGAAGCACCTATGGATGCTCCGACACAAGGTCCCGAAACGATGATAGACCTTATTGCACCAACAAAGGGTAGTGAAGTTTTTCTAGGCAAAGGAAGAGGCTATCGGTACCTTAGCGGCCAAAGCGCGGGAGCGGATCAGGACAGTCTGAATCAGGCATACATCCTTGTTGCTGTTGAGGTAAAAGACAAGCAAGTAAAAAATATCCAAGTAGTTCAACACAAAGAGGATACCCCTTATATCAAAAAAGCAAATCCATTTTTGGTGAAGCAAGTATTAAAAGACAAGGGGCTTGAAGAAAGTAAGCGAAGCATTGAGGAAAAAAGTGGCGTGATCTACGACACCGTAAGTGGGGCAACCTTAAGCAGTAACGGAATTTTGGAAGGAATAGAAGAAGCGATCAAGGAGGCCAGATTAAGGGGAAGCCTAGGCAAGGACTTTGGGGAAATAAAGGATCCTGCGGAAAAGCCGCCAACCCCACCAGTGCCACCGACTCCAATAATTCCGCCAACCCCGCCAGTGCCACCAACTCCAATAATTCCGCCAACCCCGCCAGTGCCACCGGCTCCAATAATTCCGCCAACGCCACCAGTGCCACCAACATCGGAGTATCAAAGCTACTTTGGCTTGGGCAAAGGTTATCGGTATGAAGAGGGACAAAAACAGGGGAAGAGCCCAGAAGAATTATTGTCTACCTTACTAAAGGTTGAGGTAGTGGTAAAGGATAAAAAAATTGAAAAAATACAAGTGGTAACCCACCAGGAGGACAAGCTATATATGAAAATGGTGAATCCATATTTAGTCAATAAGATGAAGGAAACAGAAGCCATTGAAGGGATAGCAAAAGAAGTTTCAGAAAAAAAAGGAACCCATTATGATCAAATATCCGGAGCAACGAAAAGTGGAAACGCAATTAGTCAAGCGACAGTAGCGGCAGTGAAAGAAGCAATTAAAGCAGGAGCTTTAGAGAACGGATATGGAGGTGTAATGAAATAAAAAAATGTGCTGTAGCCAGTTAAGCTGCAGCACATTTTTTATTCTGTTTTATTTCCTTTGAATTTATGCTTCTAAGCTTTTTAAAGCTTCAGCTTTCTCCTTGGCTCTTGCCGCCAAGATTTTTTCATACTGTTCATCGGACATTTTCGTCATAGAAATACCCGTGAAGCCATAAAAGATAGAAATTAGTGGGTTGATTAAATTCAAGAAGGCGTAACGGCCATATCCACCGCCAGGACCGCCCCAGGTTTGTACACCCAAGAAGGTTTGCATTGTTGCGCCGCAAGTATTCCAAGGCACAAGTGCAGAGGTGATGGTTCCTGCATCCTCCAAGGCACGAGAGAGATTTTTCGGGTCTAACCGTTTATCCTCCCAAGCTTCCTTATACATTCTTCCTGGAAGAATAATGGATAAATACTGATCTGCAGCAATAACATTCATAAAAATACAGCTAAATACAGTAATCGTAACCAAGGAACCTGTATTTCGAACAAATTTTAGCATTGAGGTAGCAAGGGAGGCAAGCATTCCTGAAGCATCCATAATCCCGCCAAAACACATTGCACAAATAATTAGGTTGATGGTCCAAAGCATGGATTCCATACCCCCACGAGTGAGGAGTTTACTTAAATTAAACTGGGTTTGAATGTCGGCAGTCCAACCCAAATCCTGTGCAAGACCCATAAATACATCAGAATCCAAGTCGAGAATATCGCTAGGACGAACTGTTTGACCACCTAGCTCAAGTACCTCCAAGGCAGCCTTAGAATCAGCGGTAAGTGAGGTCGTAAGCGCGTTGAAGCTTTCGCTGACTTCAAAAACGTAGCCGCTGTGCAAGATGCCCGGCCACTCCCCAAGGGTAACCCCTTGGAAAATACTGCCCAAAATACAGCCGAGAAGGATACCGCCAAGAAGCCCGGGAAGAGCAGGCAGCTTTAGTGCCACAATTAAGATAACCACGATAGGAGGAAGAAGCAACCAAGGGGTGATCACAAAAGTATCACTAAGCCCCTCCTGAATTGCAGTAACATTTCCCATATCTACATCGTTACTTACGCCCATGCCCATAATGCCATAAATAATCAGTGCAATAAGGATGGAAGGGGTAACCGTCCAAACCATGTGGCGAATATGATCAAATAAATTTGAGCCGGCAATTGCGGGAGCAAGATTGGTTGTGTCAGATAAAGGAGACATCTTATCTCCAAAATAAGCACCGGAAACGATAGCACCAGCGGTCATCGCCGGTTCAATTCCCAAGCCTTGACCAATACCGATTAAAGCAATACCAATAGTTCCGGCAGTTGTCCAAGAAGATCCGGTTGCCAAGGCAACAATACAACATAGCACACAACCGGCAAGCAAGAATATGCTTGGCTTCAAAATCATCAGTCCATAATAGATCATCGTCGGAACAACGCCGGCAGCAATCCAGCTACCAATAAGTAGGCCGACCGTGAGTAAGATTAACATCGCTTGCATAGAGCGATTAATAGAAGCAAGAATCCCTGCTTCAAGAAACGACCACTTGTAGCCATTGAGTATGGCAACAAGTCCGGCAATGACTGCAGAGCAGATTAGTGGAATGTGTAAGGCTCCGTAGCCACAGCTAAATGCGTTTTGGGTGGCCGGATCCTGACCCATAATTAGATTTGCAATCTTTTGCAAGACATCCATGGAATACATGAGTGCCAGTATGGTAAATAGCATAACAAGTGCTACTTGCCACATGGGAATTTTTCTACCCATAATAAGTCCTCCTTTGTAAATGTAAGATAAAAGCAATAAGTAATAAGTAATTAAATAATAATTGTTTGTACTCCTATTCTAAAGCACGCCTCATTATATAGAGGAA
>JAVWKI010000103.1:0-1542 GCA_036638575.1 Anaerovoracaceae bacterium
TGAAGGAGTCTACATTGAGCTGCTGTAGCTCAGAGAGTCTTAGCCCATAGGTGAGAAATAAAATGAGAATGGCCTTGTCTCGGTATTTGGTTTTTTCCCAGTATTGTCGTTCCTTCTCCGTCAGCCCTGCCCCGGTAGTTACTGCATCAAGCATGATCATCACCTCGTCATCTTGCAGTGCCTTGATTTCTCGCTCACCGGGTCTTGGAACACGAATGGGGTCAAAGCTGTCAGTAATATTGGTGCTTAGGAGTTCATCTCGATAAAGCTGCTTAAACAGCACTGATACAGAGGCTTTTTTTCTGGCCAAGGTACGGTTGCAGTTTTCATAAATGTAGATGGCATTTTTTCCTTCTTTTTCGTATTGCCGACAATAATCGATGAAAATATTAATGTCTACCCCTTTGATGGATTCAAATTCAGCCAGAGTGATTTCTTTTTTCTCTGTGGCCGCGGTTAGTGCGGTTTGCTCGATAAGATACTGGCAAAAAAATGTAATGTCATGTAAATAAGCCAGCCTGGTCATGGGCAAGACGTTGGCTTTGAGGTAAGTAAAGAAGCCGTTGAGAAAACTAGGTAGCTCTTTTTCCAGCTTCATACACTCACTGGTAATTTTATGCTCCTTCATGACAATATTTTCTGGCTTGTCACTTTTGCCGTGTACTTTTAACTTTTTTTCTTCACCCATTGTACTAGATCCTCCAAAGCTTCTTCTGAAGTTGCGTATTCACTTAAATTAAACCAACGCAATGATTCGTAGCGGTTAAACCAAGTGATTTGGCGCTTGGCATAGCGGCGGGTATTTTTTTTCACCAAATCAATAGCAAAATCAAGATCGTATTTTCCATTGAAATAATCAATAATTTCCTTGTAGCCGATTCCCTTCATGGCAATATCCTCTGAGGTGAATCCTCGTTGCATCAAGGCCTTCACTTCATCAAGAAGCCCGGCAGCGATGAGCAAGTCTACCCGTTGATTGATGCGATCATAAAGCTCTTCTCTGTGGCGGGTTAGCCCCATGAGAATGACCTCATAGTCCTTGGTTTTTTCGCAAACTGAGGCGAAATCCTTTGTAGGCTGTCCGCTGAGTTTGATGGATTCTAAGGCGCGCATCACTCGTTTTACGTTGTTTTCATGGATTCTATCTGCGGCTTCTTTGTCTACTGCTTCCAGTCTTCGATGAAACATTCGAGGGCTTTCTATGGTCAGCAGCGCTTCTAACTTTTTTCTGTAGTTTTGGTCATGCTGGACCGGTCCAAAATCCATGTCGTAAAGAAGTGAATTTAAGTATAGTCCGGTTCCTCCGGTAATAATGGGAACCTTTCCTTTTTCAAAAATTTCATTGATGGCTTTTTTTGCCAAGGCACTGTAGCGTGCAACGGTAAAATGCCCCTTTGGATCGATTTCATCAATGAGATAATGGTTTACCTTGGCCCGTTCCTCCGGTGTAGGCTTGGCACTACCAATATCCATGTACTTGTATAGCTGCATGGAATCGCAAGAGACAATTTCTCCTCCCAGCGCTAGGGCCAAGTCGATGGA
>JAVWKI010000103.1:1552-6055 GCA_036638575.1 Anaerovoracaceae bacterium
GGTTTTGCCCACTGCGGTGGGTCCGGCTAAAACAACAATGGTTCTATTCATCTTATACTCTCTTAAATCTTCTTTCTATTTCATATTTGCTTAGTTTAATAAAGGTCGGTCTTCCGTGAGGGCAGGAAAAAGGGTTTTCGCAGCGAGATAGATCCGAAAGTAATTGTTTGATTTCCTCCGGATTCAGCTTATCCTGTGCTTTCACTGCAGCCTTGCAAGCCTTTGTGGCAATTTCTGTCAAGATTTCCTTCCCATGGAAATTGGTGCCCTCATGAATATTGTCGATGTAATCCTTGACGAAGGACTCTGCTCCGCGGATATCCATGGACAAAGGAATTGCACGAAGGGCATAGGTGTTTGGGCCAAAGGCCTCCACAGAAAATCCAAGCTTGCTTAGGGGAGATATCCAGTCCTCCTCATTTAAAGGCACATCAAAAACAATGGGAATTAAGATTTCTTGTGTTTTTGGTTGAGCCTGCTCATACTGTGCCAGGAACGCTTCGTAATAAATTCGCTCGTGGGCAGCATGCTGATCAATGAAATAAAAATTTTCTTGATCGGTTGCGGTAATATAGGTATTGAAAATGGTTCCGGTTAGGTACAGATCCTCAAAATCAAAGGGTTTAACCGCTGTGGGCTTAGCTTCGGCGTAGGCAGCCTGCAGATCAAAAGCCGGTTCGCTTACCAGACTTTCTTCTTGGGACTGGCGATAAGTTGACAATATTTGTTTTATGTCAACTTGCTCCTTGGGCGGTGACGGTATTTCTTGGTGCTTCTCTCCCACTGCAGACTGGGCAGGTGAAGACGGAGGGATTTCCTTTAGGGATAGGCACGCTTGCTCTCCTTGAAATTGGTTTAGAATTTCTTTGGGAACGGGGGAAACGGGTTCAACCTTGATGATTTTTGGCTGAATTGTTGGAATTGCCTCCTTCCCACTAAGGGCAGCGCGGATGGTTTCACAGAGGAAATCGCGGACAAAGTCTTCGTTAAAAAACCGAATCTCTTTTTTGTTGGGATGAATATTTACATCTACGGTGCTTCCCGATACTTCCAAAAACAGGTAGACAATGGGATGTCTGCCTTCAAAGAGTTTGTCTCGGTAGGCATGGGCGATGCCCTTTTCCAAAACCTTGCTATGAATTACACGACCGTTGACGAAAAAAACTTGGCTTTTTCTATTGCTTTTGCTCTCTCCCGGGCCGGAAACGTATCCAGTAAGGGTTAGGTAGTCCTTTTGTCCGAAGATGGGAATCAAGTGCTGAGATTGACTTTTACCGGAAAGGGTTGCTATGGTATGGAGTCGGTCTCCCTTTCCATTTGTATTAAACAAAATATTATTGTTGCTGATCATTCTGATTTTGATCTGGGGATAGGCCAAAGCAATTTGGGACATGAAATTGAGGATTAAGCCACTTTCTGTACTGTCGGATTTCATGAATTTTAATCTTGCCGGAACATTGTAAAACAAATCGCGGACAATTAGGGTTGTTCCCTCTTCGGCGCCAATGGAGGATTTGTCGGTAATTTCTCCGCCAGAAATATAGAGCCTTGTTCCGGTCTTGCTGGTTTTGGTTTTGGTAATTAGCTCCGTGCGGCTGACCGCAGCAATACTGGCAAGGGCTTCTCCACGAAAGCCTAAGGTTTCTAGGGCATCTAAATCCTCGGCTTGGGTAATCTTGCTGGTGGCATGACGATGAAAAGCCAGCTCAGTTTCCTCTTGCGGGATTCCTGAGCCGTTATCTGTAATGCGGATGTAGCTTTTTCCTCCATTTTTGATTTCTGCAATAATGGAGGTTGCTCCTGCATCAATGGCATTTTCAACTAATTCTTTTACAATTGAACTGGGTCGATCAACGACCTCACCGGCGGCGATTTTGTCGGCGACGGATTTATCCAGTATTTTTATCATGATCTATCCTTAAAATTTAAACATTAATTGGTGACCGTCATCACTATTGAGTTCATCGCTGGCGGTTTCCAGCTGGTGAAGCTTTTCGGTTGCACTATCCAGCAAGGCCTTGGGAACTCCCGCTAGCTTGGCAACGTGGATTCCATAGCTTCTGCTGGCACTTCCTTCAATAATCTTGTGAAGAAATACAACATTTCCGTTTTCTTCGGACACATCTACGGTAAGATTTTTGAATCCCGGGAACTTGATGGAAGTCAATTCGTGATAATGGGAAGCAAATAAAGTTCTGATTTGTTTTTCTTCCTGACATAAAAATTCAACAACGGCAAAGGCGATAGAAAGTCCGTCATAGGTGCTGGTGCCTCTTCCGATTTCGTCTAAGATCACGAGGCTTCGCGTTGTAGCATTGTTGAGAATGTAGGCTAGCTCACTCATTTCTACAAAAAAAGTACTTTGTCCCCCGGCCAAATTGTCGGAGGCGCCAATTCTGGTAAAAATGCGATCAACGATTCCAATTCGTGCAAAGGCACAAGGAATGAAGCAGCCGGCCTGTGCCATTAAAACCAGCAGTGCGGTTTGCCGCATATAGGTTGATTTTCCTGCCATGTTCGGACCGGTAATCAGGAGCATAGAAGCATCCTTTCGGTTCATGTAGGTATCGTTTGAAACAAAAATACCGTCCTGAATCAGCTGTTCAATTACCGGATGTCTTCCCTTTTCAATGAGCAGCTCATCGCCTTGGTCAATGATCGGCTTTACATAACCGAGGGTGTCACTAACCTGAGCAAAGGAAGTTAATACGTCCAGGGTGGAAATACATTGACCGGTTGCCTGAATGGTTTTAATGAAGCCTTTGATATACTCTCGAACTTGTGTAAAAATTTCATATTCGGTCTGGTTGATTTTTACTTCCGCATTGAGAACCAGCCCCTCTGTTTCCTTTAGCTCCGGGGTGATAAATCGTTCTGCATTGGCAAGGGTTTGCTTGCGAATGTAATTTTCCGGGATTTTATCGTAGTTGGATTTTGTGATTTCTAAATAATATCCAAAGACTTTGTTATACCCTACCTTTAAATTGGAAATTCCCGTTCGTTCGCGTTCCTTTCCTTCCAGCTCTGCAATCCAAAGCTTGGCATCCTTGATGGAGTGCTTCAGCTCGTCTAATTCCGCAGAAAATCCGGGTTTAATCAAGCTGCCTTCCTTGATGGTAAAGGGTGGATCTTCAATGATTGCACAGTCTATTTTTTCAAATACTTCCGGTAGAGCATCAATACTTTGGCCCAAAGAAGTAAGCAAGGCGGAGGAGGTTTCCTCTAGGTCTAGCTTTAGTTCCGGGAGAGCGTAAATGGAGTTTCTCAATGCCACCAAATCTTTGCCATTGGCATTACCACAGGCAATTCGTGCTGAAAGTCGTTCAAAATCATAAATGGCTTTTAGGCTTTCTTTAATATTGTTTCGGCACATTGGGTTTTCTACCAAATATTCTACCGCATCGAGTCTTGCATGAATTTCCTCTTGGGTATTTAAAGGCTCTCGCAGCCATTTTTTTATTTTTCTACTGCCCATGGCCGTATGGGTTTTGTCAAGAACACCAAGCAAGGATCCTTGTACCTTTTTTTCGTAAAGGGTCTCTGTTAATTCTAAATTTTTGATGGTTGCCTTGTCCAGGGCCATGTGGTTTCCAATTTGATAAAGATTCGCCGCAGTAATATGAGACAGGCTCTGCTTTTGTGTTTCCAGTAAGTATAGAAGCTGAGCACCTAGGGCAAGGGTTGCATGCTTTTGGTCCTCTAGGCCCATACCGGTCAAGCCTTGAATAGAAAACTGTTTTTCTATGGATTTTTTTGCCGAGACTTTGTTGTAGTAAGGGTCGTTTAGGGTATGAAAATAAGCATTGGTAACTTGGCTGATTTCATGAAAATCCAAGTGGGCTTCTCCACTTTGGTTGATAATGATTTCCTTTGCACCAATGCGAACCAACTCATTTTGAAGGATTTCTACTTCTGTGCTGCCGGCAAATTCAGTAACATAAAGCTCTCCGGTAGAAATATCACAATAAGAAAACCCAATTCCCTTTCCATCGCAAAAAACGGAGGCCAGATAGTTGTTTTCGTTTTCCTTTAGCATGTTGCTGCTGGTAACGGTACCCGGTGTGACGATTTGCACTACGGCACGTTTAACTAGGCCTTTTGTCGCTTGAGGATCCTCAACCTGCTCACAAATGGCAACCTTGTAGCCCTTATCAATTAAGCGCCCAATGTGAGTTTCGGCGCTGTGAAAAGGGACTCCGCACATGGGAGCCCTTTCCGGAAGACCGCAGCTTTTGCCGGTTAATGTTAACTCCAGTTCTCTGGAAGTCAAAATGGCATCGTCAAAAAACATCTCATAGAAATCACCTAGGCGAAAGAACAAAATACAGTCCTGATGATTTTCTTTGATTTCCATATATTGTTGCATCATTGGGGATAAAGCCATTTATGAATGTTCCTCCTTGTTTTTTGCATTGTAGGCATCTAGTCCCAGTCGAATTAATTCTACCCCTCTACGCATGTCTTCTTCGTTTAAGACATAGGCAATACGCATTTCATTTTTAC
>JAVWKI010000104.1:0-5982 GCA_036638575.1 Anaerovoracaceae bacterium
GTCAACGGATCTTATTGTGGCATTGAAGGAATTACCAGCCCGGATGGAAGAGTGTTCGGAAAGATGGGCCATGTAGAGCGTATCGGAGAAAATGTATACAAGAATGTAGACGGAAATAAGGATATGCAAATATTCCAGTCCGGCGTAGCATATTTCAAATAGGAGGGAAAAGAATGAAAGTAGCAATTGTAATGGGAAGTAAATCCGACTATCCCGTTTTAGAAAAAACTGAGCAGCTGTTGGCAGAGTTTGGTGTCCCTTATGAGACCAGAGTAATCTCTGCCCACCGTACCCCGCGGCAGGCAGAGGAATTTGCCCGAACCGCAGAGGAAAAGGGCTTTGATGTAATCATCGGTGCAGCAGGAAAGGCAGCACACCTTGCCGGTGTACTTGCAGGAAACTCTGCCCTACCAGTCATTGGAATTCCAATGAAAACCAGTGATTTAGGCGGAATGGATTCCCTTCTTTCTGTGGTGCAGATGCCTAAGGGCGTACCGGTAGCAACGGTAGCCATTGGCGGAGCGGAAAATGCCGCATTGCTTGCGATTCAGATGATGAGTCTTAAGTATCCTCAGTTGAGAGAAGCCTTTAAGGCGTACAAGATAAAGATGGAAGAAGAAATTATTGCCATCGACAAGGAATTTACTTCCAAGGAGGGAGTGTAAACATGGAAAAGCGAGAACAATTATATGAAGGTAAGGCAAAAAAAGTATTTAAGACCGACGATCCAAAGCTGCTGATTGTAGACTATAAGGACGATGCCACAGCATTTAATGGAGAAAAAAAAGGACAAATTGCGGGCAAGGGTGTAATCAACAACACCATGACCAATATTATTTTTAAGATGTTGGAGGAGAAAGGTATCCCTACACACTTTGTTTCTCAGCTTAGCGATAGAGAAACGGTGGTGAAGGCGGTAAAAATATTGCCACTGGAAGTAATTGTGCGAAACGCTTCTGCCGGATCTTTTGCAAAACGTTACGGAGTAGAGGAGGGAATCGTATTTGCGCAGCCTTCCTTTGAAGTAAGCTATAAGTGTGATGCACTAGGAGATCCGCTAATGTGCGAATCCCATGTTATGGCACTTTCTCTAGCAACGGAAGCGCAATTTGAACAAATTAAAACTTATGCATTTATGGTTAACGATGCCTTGAAAGAATTTTTCCTTGCACGAGATCTTAAGCTGATCGATTTCAAAGTGGAATTTGGGTTATATGAGGGAGAGATCATCCTTGCTGATGAAATCAGCCCGGATACCTGTAGACTTTGGGATGTGAAGACCAATGAAAAAATGGACAAGGACAGATTCAGAAGAGACCTTGGAAATGTAGAAGGAACGTATCAGGAAGTATTTGCGAGAATACAGAAATAGGAGGCCAAGATGACAAATCTAACATACAAAGATGCAGGCGTAGATACCAAAGAAGGAGAACGTGCTGTAGGTCTGATGAAGGACCATGTGAAAAAAACGTTTAATGAAAATGTGCTAACCGGACTTGGTGGATTCGGTGGCTTGTTTAAGCTTCCCCTTGAGGGAATTTCTGAACCGGTGCTGGTTAGTGGAACCGACGGTGTAGGAACTAAGCTAAAGATTGCCTTTATGATGGATAGACACGACACAGTGGGAATTGACTGTGTGGCCATGTGCGTCAATGATGTACTGTGCCAAGGGGCAACACCGTTATTTTTCTTAGACTACATTGCTACGGGCAAGGTAACTGCAGAGAAGATTGCGGATATTGTCAAGGGTATTGCCGATGGATGTAGCCAAGGTAAGAGTGCCTTAATCGGAGGAGAAACCGCAGAAATGCCTGGATTCTATGGTGAGGGCGAGTATGATATGGCTGGCTTCAGCGTAGGCGTTGTGGACAAGTCCAAGATCATTACAGGACAGAACATCAAAGAGGGAGACGTGATCATCGGTCTTCCTTCCAGCGGAATTCATAGTAATGGTTATTCATTAGTGCGAAAAATCTTTTTCGACAAGATGGGATTTGCTATTGATGCCCATGTAGATGCTTTGGGTGAATCTTTGGGTGAGGCACTGCTTAGACCGACAAAGATTTATGCAAATGCTTGTGAAGCAGTAGTTCCGAAGTTTGATCTTAAGGGAATTGTTCATGTTACCGGTGGTGGATTCTATGAAAATGTACCGAGAATTTTACCGGAAGGCATAGGGGCTGCATTTAATGTAGGTAGCTGGAACGTACCGCCGATCTTTAAGTATATTAAAGAATGTGGTGGAATTGAAGCCAAGGAAATGTTCTCCACCTTTAATATGGGTGTAGGCATGATGATGTTCGTAGCAAAAGAGGATGCGCCGGAAGTACTCTCAGCATTAAAGGCTGCAGGTGAAGAGGCAACAATCATCGGAGAAACCGTAAAATCGGGAGAAGAAAGGGTAATATTAAATGGAAAAGCTTAGAGTCAGTGTTTTAGTTTCCGGAAATGGAAGCAATCTACAGGCAATTATTGATGAAGTAAACAGCGGTAAATTAGAAAATGTAAAAATTGTGCAGGTCATCTCCTCCAAGGAAGATGCCTATGCCTTGGAACGAGCAAGGGAGAACGATATTCCTGCCCTTGCAGTAACAAAGCATGAATATGACGATCTTCGAGACAGAATGGATGCAATCACAAAGCATTTAGATGGAGAACATACAGATCTTGTGGTTTTGGCAGGATATTTGTCCATCATTCCGGAAAAAGTAATTAAAAAATATGAGGGAAGAATCATCAACATTCACCCTGCGCTACTACCAAAGCATGGAGGCAAGGAATGCTACGGCATGAAGGTTCACCGCAAGGTAATTGAAGCAGGAGAAACCGAAAGCGGTGCCACGGTTCATTTCGTTGATGCAGGAATTGATACCGGAGAAATTATTCTACAGAAAAAAGTTCCTGTATTACCAGGAGATACCCCAGAAATGCTTCGAGACAGAATCCTTGTGGTAGAACATGAAATCTTGCCGGAAGCAATCAGAATGATCGAGAAAGGAAGAGGCTAACATGGGTGGAATCTTTGGCGTTGTTTCAAATAATGACTGTGTAATGGACATTTTTTTCGGGACGGATTACCACTCCCATTTGGGAACAAAAAAAGGCGGGATGTGCATTTTACAAAAGGATGGATTTAACCGTTCGATTCACAACATTCAAAACTCTGCTTTTCGTAGTAAATTTGAAGCAGAAATTGAAGAAATGCAGGGAAATTCCGGCATTGGTGCCATCAGTGATGGGGACCCTCAACCACTGACTGTATTTAGCCAGCAGGGAGATTATGCCATCACAACAGTAGGAAGAATTAACAATAAAGAAGAATTGGTGGCAGAATTAATTGCAGGAAACCACGGACAGTTTATGTCCATGAGCGGAGGCAGAATCAACAACACGGAGCTAGTTGCTGCACTGGTTTCTGCGGGAACGGACATTGTTTCCGGAATTCAGAATGCACAGAACAAGATTAAGGGCTCTTGTACCATGTTGGTTTTGACCAAGGAAGGCCTTTATGCGGCAAGAGATAAATACGGAAGAACGCCGCTGATTATCGGAGAGAAAAACGGTGATTCCTTCTGTGCGGCCAGCGAATCCTTCGCCTTCATCAATGTGGGCTACAAATATAAACGAGAGCTTGGTGCAGGGGAAATTGCATTCCTTACCTCCAAACAGGAAAAAACCATCATTCCACCGCAAGAGGAGATGCGTGTTTGTTCCTTCCTTTGGACCTATTTCGGGTACACCACCTCAATTTATGAGGGGAAAAATGTTGAGCTAATGCGAAATCGTAACGGTTCCATTATGGCCAAAAATGATGGTCCTATGGATGTGGATTATGTTGCGGGCGTTCCGGATAGCGGAGTGGCCCACGCCTTAGGCTATGCCAACGGATCCAAAATTCCTTATGCCCGTCCACTGATCAAATATACACCAACCTGGCCTAGAAGCTTCATGCCACAAAATCAAAAGGCAAGAAATCTAATCGCCAAGATGAAATTGGTGCCGGTATTCCAAATCATCAAGGACAAGAAATTTGTCTTGGTAGATGATTCCATCGTTCGAGGAACCCAGCTTAGTGAAACGGTTTCTTATTTACTGGAAAACGGAGCCAATGAAATTCATGTAAGAAGTGCTTGTCCACCGATTATGTTTGGCTGCAAGTTCTTAAACTTCTCAAGAAGTGTCAGCGATATGGAGCTGATCACCAGAAGATGCATTATGGAGCTTGAAGGCTTTGATCAGGATGCTTCGGCAAATCCAAAGGAGCTTGGAGCAGAGCAGGTGATCCCAAGAGAGATTTTGGAGGAATATGCAGATGCCAAAACTGAAAAACACCAGAATATGGTGAATTTAATCAGAGAAAAATTAAACTTCGATAGCCTGAAATTCCAGGAGCTGGATGAGCTACTCAATGCTATTGAAGTAGATAAATGTAAACTTTGTACCTATTGTTGGAATGGAAAGGAGTAATAATGAGAGCGTTAATTAGCGTATCAGATAAAACCGGAGTAATTGAATTTGCAAAAGAACTAGAAGCCCTAGGTGTGGAAATTATTTCTACTGGAGGAACCCATCAAAAATTAGAAGAAGCAGGAATTAAGGTTACGGGAATTTCTAGTGTAACAGGATTTCCGGAATGCTTAGACGGCAGAGTGAAAACCCTTCACCCCAATGTTCATGGAGGAATTTTGGCCAGAAGAGATTTCCCTACCCACATGGCACAGCTTGAGGAATTAGGCGTGGAAACGATTGATATTGTTGCCATTAACCTTTACCCATTTAAGGAAACCATTTTGAAGCCGGGGGTAACCCTAGAGGATGCCATCGAAAACATTGACATCGGTGGACCGACAATGCTTCGTTCTTCTGCAAAGAACCACAAGGACGTAACGGTGGTTTGTGATCCGGCAGACTACAATGAGGTAATCGCTGCCCTCAAAAATGGAGGAACAACCTATGATCAACGGTATCGGCTAGCTCTAAAGGTCTTCCAGCAGACAGCGGCTTATGATGCGATGATCTCTGACTATTTACGTAAGGAAATTGAAGGGGAGCTTCCGGATAACCTAACCCTTACCTTTGAAAAGGTACAGGATCTTCGTTATGGAGAAAACCCACATCAACAAGCAATTTACTACAAAGAAGTGAAGCCTTGGGAAGGTGCATTGACTACAGCAGTGCAGCTTCACGGAAAAGAACTTTCTTTTAATAATATTAATGATGCCAATGGGGCACTGGACACCCTAAAGGAATTTGCTGAACCGGCAGTAGTTGCAGTAAAGCATGCAAACCCATGTGGTGTTGCCATTGCTGAGGATCTATTTACCGCGTACAAAAAAGCCCATGACTGTGATCCGGTATCCATCTTTGGCGGAATTGTTGCTTGCAACAGAACCGTAGATCTTGCCACGGCAGAAGAGATGAACAAAATCTTCCTTGAGATTGTAATTGCTCCTGATTTTGATGAAGATGCACTTGCTGTATTGACCAAAAAAGCAAATATTCGTCTGTTAAAGCTACCGAATATTTTAGCACAGGCACCAAAGGGAGAACTAGACCTGAAAAAGGTTTCTGGTGGACTTTTGGTTCAGGGCATTGATGCAGAATTGTTTGATGTAAAGAACGCACCAAAACCGGATCAACCGGCAACCGATGCGGCAGCAAATAAAGATTCTTCTGTAGGCAAGCTGGTTTATGGAGATAAGCTTATGGTGGTTACGGAAAAAGAGCCAACCGCAGCACAGCTTTCTGACTTAGAGCTAGCCATGAAGGTAGTAAAACACACCAAATCCAACGGAATTGTTTTTGTCAAGGATGGCGTAACCCTTGCTATCGGACCGGGACAGACCAACAGAATTTGGGCAGTAGAAAACGGAATTAAACGTTGTCTCAGCGACATGACTGGTGCAGTAATGGCATCAGATGCCTTCTTCCCATTTGATGATTGTGTAACCGCAGCAGCAGAAGCTGGCGTTGCAGCAATTA
>JAVWKI010000105.1:0-5976 GCA_036638575.1 Anaerovoracaceae bacterium
AGACAGTAGCTTTGCCAGCATCCGATTGTGAGAAGATTTGTAAATCATCTGGTGGAAGATTTGGTTGATATTGAGCATCTTGTCGATGTCCTTCTTCATGGTGTAAAACTCCATGAAGTCAAAGTTTTCTTCCAGCTCCTCCATCTCCTCATCGGTAATGCGCTCAATGGCCCATCTGGTCGCTTGAATCTCATAGATTTTTCTCAAGGTCAGAATATCTTCCTTGTCCTGAGGGGATAAGCCCACAACAAAGGCACCTCGGTTGGGGATGCTTTCTACAAGCCCCTCCATTTCCAGTTGCACAAGGGCCTCTCGCACCGGCGTTCTGCTCACCTTATATTCGTCACAAATGGCCTGCTCGGTTAACTTCCTGTCCTTTTTTAGTCTTCCGGAAAGGATGTCTTCCTTCAGCCGAATAGACAAGTCCGTAGAAAGAGAAACCGCAGTGGTTTTGACTCCCGATAAATTTTTGACTGTTACCGCCATAATTTTATCCTTTCTCTTTAAAGGTTTGCCAGCATGTAATCCGTAAAGTCAGCAGCAGTGTTTCCGCTACCATCTCCCGGAAGGGTTAGTGCTTCGGAAGATGCTTCCAGTGCAGCAAAAAGCTTGTCGGCTTTTTCAATCATTCCAATATGTCTTAGCATCATTTCTGCTGCCTTAACAATACTCTGCGGATTTGCATACTCTGCAATGCCTTCTGCAACCATTCTTGGTGCAGAGCCGTGAATGGCTTCAAACATCGCATATTTGTTTCCTACATTGGCGCTTCCCGCAGTTCCTACACCGCCTTGAATCTGTGCAGCTTCGTCGGTAATAATATCTCCGTATAGGTTTGGTAAAATGAACACATTAAAGTTAGAATTAATCTGATCGTTGACCAAATTTGCTGCCATAATGTCCACATACCAATCATCGGTCTTGATTTCAGGATATTCCTTCGCCATTTCCTGACAAAGGCTGAGGAATTTTCCATCGGTTTTCTTCATAATGTTTGCCTTGGTAACAATGGAAACATTTTTGTTTCCGTTGGCCTTTGCATATTCAAAGGCAGCTCTGGCAATGCGCTTCGTTCCCGCATTAGTCGTCACCTTAAAGTCCATGGCCATATCTTCACCAAAATCTACACCACGGCTTCCTAGTGCATATTCGCCTTCTGTGTTTTCTCGGTAAAAGATCCAGTCGATATTTTTCTCAGGGATAACTACCGGTCTTACGTTGGCAAATAGGTCAAGTTCTCTTCTCAAGGTTACATTGGCACTTTCAATATTGGGAAGATTGTCTCCCTTACCCGGTGTAGTTGTTGGTCCCTTGAGCAATACGTTACATTCCTTAATGGCCGCCAAAACGTCTGCCGGAACAGTTTCCATCTTTTCAATTCGATTTTCAATGGTCAAACCATCAATTTTGCGTAGTTCAATTTTGCCGGCAGCAATTTCTTCTGCCAAAAGTTTTCCCAAAATCTTTTCGCAAGAGTCCATGATAATTGGTCCAATTCCGTCTCCTGCAATGGTTCCTACCACAATCTTATCTAGCTTTGCAAAATCTGTTGCCCCTTCGTCCTGCTTTAATCGCTCTACTCTGGCTAGCTGTTCCTTGATAATCTGCTCAATTGCTTTTAGTTGTTCCATATTGATTTCACTCCGTTCCTTAGCCTTTAATATAGTTAATCTTTCCACCGGCCAAAATCATTGCGATTTCTAGCTGTGAGAAGTTGGTATCCGTCAAGTATTCCTTACCTGTTGTTCGGTTTTTTACCGTAATCTGCGGGTTTTGTACCTGCTCTACTGCGTTTTCGATAACAAGCTCATGACCTAGGTCGAATTCATCATAGTCTGCTGCATTCACAAAGGTTAATGGCATAATTCCGCTGTTGATTAGGTTTGAACGGTGAATTCTTGCAAAGGATTTGGCTACAACAAACTTAACCCCTAGGTAAAGTGGTGCTAATGCTGCATGCTCTCTGCTGCTTCCCTGTCCGTAGTTGTCTCCGCCGATAATTGCGCAGGCCTTGGCTTCCTTACATCTAGCAGCAAACTCTCCGTCAATTTTCTCGAAGCAGTAATTTGCTAGGTGCGGTACGTTAGAACGGTACGGCAAAAGTCTTGAGTCAGAAGGCATAATATCGTCTGTGGTGATATTGTCTCCCGGATGCAAGGTTACTGTCGCCTGAACATCTCCGGTAAGCTGGCTATTTCTTGGGAACGGCTTAATGTTTGGTCCCATTTCTACTTCTGTATTGGCAGTGTCGCAGCCTTCCGGGTAAACAATAAAGTTATCGTTTGGCGTGAAGTCTGCTTCTTCAATCTTTGGCATAGCCACTCCGGAAGCACTTCCATCGGTCAATACCCCTCTGATTGCTGAAATTGCAGCAGTTTCCGGGCTGACAAGATAAACATCGGCATCTAGCGTACCACTTCTACCCTTGAAGTTTCGGTTAAAGGTTCTCAGAGAAACCGCTCCGGATTTTGGAGACTGTCCCATTCCGATACATGGTCCGCAAGCGTTTTCGATAATTCTAGCACCAGAAGCGATCAAGGTTGCCAAAGAACCGTTTTCTGCCATCTTGGTTAGAATCTTTGAAGATCCCGGTGAAATAACAAGACTTACATCCGGATGTACCTTGTTTCCTTCTAGAATCTTTGCTACCTTCATTAGGTCGGTATAAGAAGAGTTGGTGCAGCTTCCGATTGCTACCTGGTCTACCTTAATTTCTCCGATATTGGCAATAGAATCTACATTGTCTGGACTGTGTGGCATTGCTGCAAGTGGCTTCAATGTGTTTAAGTCAATGGTCAATGTCTGGTCATACACTGCATCTGCATCTGCTGCAAGTGGTGTAAAGTCCTCTGCTCTTCCCTGAGAAGCAAGGAAGGCCTTTGTGTTTTCATCACTTGGGAAAACGGAAGTTGTTGCCCCTAGCTCTGCACCCATGTTGGTAATGGTCGCTCTATCTGTTACGCTTAGGTGGGCTACACCTTCTCCGTAGTACTCAACAATCTTGCCTACGCCGCCCTTAACGGTTAACTCCTGAAGAACCTTTAGAATTACGTCCTTTGCAGAAGACCAAGGCTGAAGGGTTCCCTTTAGCTCTACGCCCACAACCTTTGGCACGTTAAGAGAATAGGTTCCCTTGGCCATAGCAACAGCAACGTCAAGTCCACCTGCACCAATGGCAATCATCCCAAGACCACCACCGGTAGGCGTATGGCTGTCACTACCAAGAAGTGTCTTGCCCGGTTTTCCGTAGTTTTCTAAATGAAGCTGATGACAGATTCCATTTCCCGGCTTAGAAAATAACACGCCGTGTCTCTTGGCCACGCTCTTGATGAACGCATGGTCATCGGCATTTTCAAACCCGGTCTGTAGGGTATTATGGTCAATATATGCAACAGAAAGTTCTGTTTTTACCTTTTCCACATCCATGGCTTCCAGCTGTAAATACACCATCGTACCAGTAGAATCCTGTGTCAAGGTCTGATCCATCTTGATGGTAATTTCGCTGCCCGGGATCATCTCTCCCGCAACCAAATGATCTTCTAGTATCTTATAAGCTAATGTTTTGCCCATAGTTTTTTCCTCCGTTATTCATTTCGTTTTCAATATAAGTTGCAATTGGCTTTTGGGGGTTTATGGTTTTGTGGTTTTCTAAGATTTTCTCCCCTTCGGCCATTTCTGTATACAATTATACAATCTATCTTTCTGCTGGTCAAGCAATTTTCCCGGGCCTGCGGCAGGGCTAGATTAGTGCCAGCAGTTCTTCCGGTTCTGCGGCAGGGCTAGATTAGTGCCAGCAGTTCTCCCGGTTCTGCAGCAGGGCTAGATTAGTGCCAGCAGTTCTTCCGGTTCTGCGATAAGGTGGTGGGGATTGCAGGCAGCCAGCTCGGCTTTTTCGCGAAAGCCCCAGAGAACGCCTACGGTGGTCATTCCGGCGGAAAGTCCGGTTTGCATGTCTACTGCGGTGTCTCCGATGTAGATACATTCTTCCGGGGAGAAGCCTAGGCGTTCTGCACTTTTTTGTGCGCCTGTAGGGTCAGGTTTTCTCGGCCACAGATCCGTCTCTCCTTGTATGCTGTCAAAGTACCCTTTGCCAAATACGCCTTCTACGTTTTCCACGGTTCTTGCGTGGGTTTTGTTGGACAACACTGCCAGCTTCATGCCTTGGGCCTTGAGGCGTTCAAGTAGGGACAAAATTCCCGGATAAGGTTTGATTTCATCCATGCAGTGGACTTCAAAATATCGGTGGTATCGTTGTAATGCCTCTTCATAAGGCACCCTGCTTCCGGCACAACGGTATTCCAAAAAGTTTTCTACTAGCTTGCCCACGCCTTCTCCTACCAGTTTTTTGTAGACCTTGCTTTCGATAGGCGCAATGCCGTAATCCTTCAAGGTTAAGTTTGATGTAATGGCAATGGCCATAATGGAATCCAGAAGGGTTCCGTCTAAGTCAAAAATACAAAGTTTTTTCATGTTTATTTCAATATCCCTTTCGCTATGTTTAATTTCTTTTCTGTATACGGTGGATATCGCAACGGAATATCCAGCCATGTTGCCGACTTCAATATGCTTTTTTGGTGGGAAAAGGTATCAAAGCTGTGCTGTCCATGATAGCTGCCCATGCCGCTTTCTCCTACTCCGCCAAAAGGCAGATGGTGGTTGGCAAGGTGCATAATCACATCGTTGATGCAGCCCCCTCCAAAAGAAAGGCTTTGTAAAACCTGCTGGATGAACCCCTTATTCTGCGCAAATACATAACAGGCTAGCGGTTTTGGTCCTTGACTTACCCACTGTATTGCCTCTTCTTCTGTAGCATATTCCATAATGGGCAGAATCGGCCCGAAGATTTCCTCTTTCATGATTTCATCCCCTTTTTGGGTGCAAGGAAAAATCGTCGGCGCAATTTTCAGCTTCCCTTCATCTTGCTGCCCGCCCCATTTGTTGGGTTCTCCCGCAATGAGCTCTGCCAGCCGGTTAAAATGATGGCCGTTGATTATCTTTGGATAATCCTCATTGTTTATTGCCTCCCCATACATGGCTAGAATTTGCACCTTTAGTTTTTCTATTAGCTCTGCCTTTATTTCCTTATCTACCAGAAGGTAATTCGGTGCAACGCAGGTCTGTCCACTATTTAAGAACTTGCCCCAAGCAATTCGCTTGGCTGCCAAATCCAAATCTGCCGTTGAATGGACAAAACAAGGGCTCTTGCCCCCCAGTTCAAGAGATAGGGGCGTGAGGTGCTTGCTGGCCGCCTCCATAACCGTTCTTCCCACCCTTCCGCTTCCGGTGAAAAAAATATAGTCATACTTCTGTGCCAAAATCTCTTGGTGGCGCGCTTCTTGCCCAAGGCAAAGCACCTGCTCCGGCGTAAAGGCTTCCTTGAGGATCGCTTCCATCACCTTGCCCGTATGGACACTGCTGCCAGAGGTCTTGACCACCGCACAATTTCCCGCTGCAAGGGCACCAACCAAGGGCGCAAAGGCCAACTGGAAGGGATAATTCCAAGGAGACAAAATCAGCACTACCCCGTAAGGCTCCTTAAACACCTGGCTCTTCCCCGGAAAGGTCGATCTGGGGGTTCTTTTCTTCACCGGTCTTGCCCATTTTTCTAAGTTTCGGATAGCATTGCTAATCTCTCCCAAAACTATGCCAATTTCCGTCAAAAAAGCTTCCTGCTTGGATTTATTCAAATCCGCCTTCAATGCAGCATAAAGGGCCTCTTCATGGTGCAAAATACTTCTTCTCAGCTGCTGTAGCTGCTTTTTTCTAAACCCTAAAGCCTTAGTTTGATTGGTCTGAAAAAACGCCCGCTGCCGCTGGATTTGTTCTTCTAACTTCATGTTATTTCTCCTTGTTTATCTGGGCTTGTTTAGCTCCGCTTGTTTAGCTAGCTTCTCTATCTGGGCTTGTTTAGCTAGCTTCTCTATCTGGGCTTGTTTAGCTCCGCTTGTTTAGCTAGCTTCTCTATCTGGGCTTGTT
>JAVWKI010000106.1:0-5944 GCA_036638575.1 Anaerovoracaceae bacterium
CATTGGTTGCATTGAGCGAGAAGCTCCCACCTCTTAGGTGGTGAGAGTATGTCACTCCTTGCATATTCACGAGAACTATGTTAGAATATAGCTATAAATTGAATAATATGTTAACATCTTCAGGCAGAAATTAATTAAGTCAGGAGGTGTATTTTTTTTGGTCACAAAAGAGGTTAACAAAAGGTCCAAAGGTTAATTCACTGTAGAATTGTGAGGATGAAGATGAAAAGAAAGCAAATTTTAGCGGGGATGATTTCCCTGTCCGTCGCAGCAACCTGTTTTCTTGGCCCGGTAACGACAGTAGCAATCAATGACGAAACGAGCACCGGCCTAGAGGACAAAGCAGCGGCACAGCCACAGGAAGCAGTAGAAGCAGAATTTTATATACCACAAAAGCTATCCCTTGGAAAAACCAATACCATTACTTGGAATGGTGGAATCAAAGATATTTACGGCTATTCTGTAGAGCGCTCCACCTCACCGGATAGCGGGTTTGGCTGGCTAGAAACAGTGCTGCCAAATGAGGTGCCGGAGTTTGAAGACCTAGGAAACTATGGCGGAGTCGTGGATGGAGCAACCTACTACTATAGGGTAAGACCAATCACCCTTACAAATGGGGTAGTAAGCTATGTAGGAAGTTCTAACGTAGTTAGCCTAAAGTACGAATTTCTTTATCCGCAAAAGGTAGAAAAATCCGGTAAGTATACCATTAAGTGGACAGGCGGCATCGCCAGCGAGAAGCTATATGGCTATCAAGTGGCACGAAGCGAAACGCCAAATGGATATTATCAGTGGCAGGCAACCATTCTTCAAGAAAATATCTTAGAACATGGCGGCAAATGTGAGTTTGACGTAAGAAAGGCTCACTATGGCTATGAAGATGGAAAAACCTACTATTACCAAATAACTCCTTTCACAAGATATGACGATGGCAAGGGCTATGCACGAAATTTTGTCCTTCCGGAATCTGATGTGCTGCCAATGGGGGGATATGCACAGAAGGTCAGTCTTGCCAAGGATGGAGACAAAGAGAAAAAGAATACCATCACTTGGAAGGGGGATGCACCGGATAACCTTTATGGCTATTCAGTAGAGCGTTCTACCTCACCGGATAGCGGATTTACTTGGTTAGAAACAGTAGTTCCGGATGAAAAACAGGAATTTGAAGACCTAGGAAACTATGGCGGAGCTGTGGATGGAGCAACCTACTACTATAGGGTAAGACCAATCACCCTTACAAATGGGGTAGTAAGCTATGTAGGAAGTTCTAACGTAGTTAGCCTAAAGTACGAATTTCTTTATCCGCAAAAGGTAGAAAAATCCGGTAAGTATACCATTAAGTGGACAGGCGGCATCGCCAGCGAGAAGCTATATGGCTATCAAGTGGCACGAAGCGAAACGCCAAATGGATATTATCAGTGGCAGGCAACCATTCTTCAAAAGGACATCTTAGAGGATGGGGGCAAATGTGAGTTTGACGTAAGAGATGCTTACTATGGCTATGAGGATGGAAAAACCTACTATTATCAAATAACTCCATTTACAAGATATGACGATAAAAAGGGCTATGCAAGAAATTTTGCCCTTCCGGAATCTAATGTACTAAGCTTTACCTGCACTGACGAAAAGCTAGAAACACCGGTAGTCAAGACAAGCACCACCGTTGATACGGCAACCGTCAGCTGGGACAAGGTAGCGGGTGCAAATACCTATGATGTTTTTCGGGCAGAAAGTGAAGATGGAGAATACAAGAAAATCGGAGGAGTAGCGGCCAACGAAACAACCTTTACCGATAAGGGGCTTTCATGGGGAAATACCTATTATTACAAGGTACAAGCCATGGAAATCACAGCAGACAAAGTGGCAAAGAGTGATTTTGGGGCAGCAGCAGCAACTCCTCAGCCAGAGCCGCAAAAGCTAGGCGTAGATAAGAGCGTATTGACTTGGGACGGAAATGTGCCGGACGTTTATGGCTATGCCATTACCAGATCCACAAGTAAGGACGGAGAATACAGTTGGGTAAAAACAGAAAAATATCGCTGCCGTTTTGCAGATAGCGGATTGATAAGGGGTAAAACTTATTATTACAAGGTTACGCCAATCAAGATGGAAAATGGAAAAACTTTGTATGGTCCGGAATCAGAGCCAATAGGAATAAAGCATTTTGAAGAACTCTCCACAGGGATAATAGCGGACATTGAGACTATGCGTAGTGGTACCGCGTTGAGAAGAAATTATATCTACGCACGCAATTACGATACACGAGAGGCAACGGTGGAAGTTTATGCATCGGATAGGGAGGATGGAGAATACGTCCAAGTAACAAAAAAAGACCAGTCAGGTGTTTTTATTCATGATAAACTCAATTGGGAAAAAGTTTACTATTACAAAATTAGATCGGTTTTGGAGGTAGATGGAGAGCGTTTAGTCAGTGACTTTACAGAGGCTATGAAAAGTGACGAGGGCCTTATAGAAACGCCGGAACAACTGTTTTTAGATACGGAAAAGAAAGATACGCTGAAATGGATCCGCGTAGAGGCAGCCTCAGGATATGAGCTCTATCGAGCAAGGAGCGAGGATGGAGAATTCACTTATGACAAAACGATAAATGAACTAAGAACAGAAAGAGGGAGGGTAGTGGATACGTTTTCTGTATCAGATGAAGTAAGCAATGAGTTGGGCTGGGGAGAATCTTTTTTCTATAAACTCAGAACCTATTGCTTAGATCCAGATGGGACAAAGCACTACAGCGAATTTACCAATGTACAAGAGGTAAAGAAACGAGAAACGGCAGTGGTAGAGAGAGCTGAATTGATTGCGCCGGATGAAGTGAAAATAGAAGTACCTGGATATAAGGACCTAGACGCTATTGCCGTATACTTGGATCGTTTTGTGACCAACAACATGGGAGATTTAAATCGAGACCTAAAGGAAGTTAAGGTAAATATTTTTCCTACCAGTGCAATAAAAGATGCGACAATTAAGTGGGAGGTCATTGACGAAGAAAGTGGAAAGGTAGATTGCATGAGGCAGTTGGCAATGGAAGATGAGATGGTAAATGGTGAAGTCTATGACCATGATGTGGTAAAGGAGGAATTCTACCAAAATGATGTAGACTATGGCGTGGGACTTAGAAGACTGACCAGGCATGATTATTGGAGAGAGCGGACCAATGAAGGCTTTGTTCATTATCTTCAGCCGGTAATTAAAGACGAATTTCTTGAAAGCGAAAATGAGGCAGACTGGAATTTAAACTGGAAGGTTCCGCTGGTGAATCAACAAAAATACAAAATTTTTCGTGTAACGGTCAATGAAGGGCGAAAGGATGAACATGTTTTGGAAAAACGTATTCTTTCTGAAACCAAAACACCTATACTGGATATTGGTATTGAAGATATCGGCTCAGAAGATACCCATTCAGGATATTATGAGGATGAAATCGTTATTGATGAAGCCAAGTACGGTGTCCATGGAAGATATATCTTTAATTCTCACCTAAAGATGAAATTCCTCGATGGAAGCATCAATGACCTGAATTTGGGAAGAACCCCGTTTTATACAGAGTATGAAGGGGTAAGGTGGAAGTCCAGAAACATAGACATTATTTATCCTCGTGATTTACTGGATAGATTTACCAATGAATTATTCATTAGAAAACCGGGAATCACCTATCTCGATGGATACTATGATGGACATCTAAACGGAGGGAAAACCGTTAAAAGAACAATTAAAGTAACAGTAATCAATAGCGAAAAAGGGATTTATCCTACAGAAGGATAAGCGCTTTTGGGAGAAAAAAAGGATCGGATAGCCGGTCCTTTTTCTGTTGAGGAGAGGATATGGAGGGGACGTATGGAATTAAATACAAGAAAAAGACAAAAGGAGTGGCGGCGGATTCTATTTGTTTTCGGTTTAGTAATTTTTTTGGCCTTAGGGGCAACGCAGGTTACGGCAGAACACCTTCCGGAATTGATTAAGGGACAAGTTTTGGAACTAGGAGACTTTGAGAAAAAAACCGGAGAGTATGATGGAACCTGGACAACACATATCAGTGCAAACGGAAAGGTTGTTACTGCCTTTGAAGCTCCGGAAGAATATCAAAATGAAGTGGAGTTCACAGAAGAAACGGAGATTGTGCCCTTAGGGGGAGAGGAAAACTTGCTAAAGCTAGACAAGGCCTATAATCAAGAGCCGGGAAGTGAACAAATTAGTTTCAAATTGCCTGCAGAGGGTGTTTTCTCTCAGGGAAAGCTTTCTACAGAATTAAAGGAAGGAGCTGGCTGGGAAGTAGGCTACTGGGTAAAAAATGCTAGGGTATGGGATGAAGCCAAACGGCAATATTTAACTGTAGATATCCGGCATCGTGTAACGGAAATTTCCAAAGCCCAATCAATGGTGCCCAATGTGGACGGGTATTACCTGTGCTTTGAACCCAAGCAAATGCCAAACTTTAGCATGCTGGGCCTAGATGGTGTGACCATAAATACAGAATTTTTTAAGGCGGGAACGACGAATCTTGCAGATGTTAAAAATCGAGTGGTGGTGAAAACCAATATTACCTACTCAGATATTGATTGGAATGAGGGCTTTTATGCGCCGGATGTGGCGACGGATTTGGACAATAAAGCGGTAATTGGCTTTATTACTTTAGAAAACACCGCAACAGAGGCATTTTTGCAGGTTACGGAAAACAAGGTTTGGCGATATTCGCTAAACAGCGATACCAATACCGGAGATCCGGCAACCAGTGTAGGGGCATATTTTGATCGTTCAGCCTATCGGACAACTTATTTTTCTACCAATCCGCGGCAGATTCTTACTGTACCAAAGGCAGGAGATCCTTCGGGATGGACCACTGCAGCATATTTTCAGACCTTAATGGGTGCCACCGAAATTAGAAATACCCCTCCGGAAATCAGCGAGCTTAAGCCGCAAGGAAATCAAACGGGCAAAGAGGCAGTGAAAATTTCGGCCAAGTTTAAGGATGGAAATAACGATGCGTTGCGGGTTAGCTGTCAACTAACCTTGCCAGATGGCACGGTAGCCTATGGGACAAAGGGACGGATTTCCGGTGAAGGGATAAAAGACAGTGAAACCTTTTGGGAAAAAGGTGGAGTAATTCCCCAGCGAAGCAAGGGAAAGGAACCGGCAGTTTTACAAATAACTCATGGGGTTACAGAAAAAGGAGAAATCTTGACAGAAGAAGATTTTTCTGCACAGGCGGGAAGCTATAAGATCAAATGGAGCGCATGGGATGATTTGGTTCCAGGCACTACGGCAGTAGAGAAAATCGGAAATTATGAGATTCAAGGGAAAGCCAACTTGCAAGTGGAAGTAAGCCATGAGCCGATTTGGGACATTAAACGAAATCAGCATTTTAATGCAACCTTTTTTAGGAATTATTTGGACTATAAGCAGGCAGAAGTTTCCATGGAAGACTATTTGACCTTTCCGGTAAGTGAGAAGCAGCCAAGACCAAGGTTTCATAATGTATTTTGGCCGGGAGAAAACGTAATCTATCGTGCCACACTGACCTATGACAAAAAGTTTATGGTGCCGGAAAAGGTTTTGGCTAGCCTAGTTACCCCTTCGGGAAATCCTTGCAAGAATCCTGTGACCGGTGAGTTGTATGAGCAGGTACAGTTGACCCCGGAAGGACCGCCCAAGGATCTGGGAAATAGTAAGCAGAGTATCAGCTTTCGAGGGGAAATTTGGGATCCTTCGATGATTGAAAAAGGAGGGAAATTGGTACCGGAGGAGATTCGATTAAGGGTGAAGCTATTTTATCACAATAAAGAAAACGGAGAACTGAAGCAGCAGATTGCAGAAGGAGAGCGAGTGATTATTATGGATAATGAACGACCATATTATGATCCGCATTTTGATTAGATCAGAGGAGGGAAGGATGAAGGAATTGGTAATTATTATTGGTGGTGTATTGCTG
>JAVWKI010000107.1:0-2175 GCA_036638575.1 Anaerovoracaceae bacterium
ATCAGTAATTTTAGTGCGGACAGTTTTCCGGCGCCTAAGGTTTTGGCTAGCTTATTCACTGTAGGGGCTTTTTCTTTGACAATATTGTAGGTAAGCCCCAGGATAATGGGGGTAACCAAACAGATTTGTGCAATGATCATGGCCGTAGGGGTATAGTTTAGCTGTAAGCTTCCCAAAGGGCCGCGACGCATAAAAATAAGGAACACCGTAAGACCGGCAATAACCGGAGGCAAGCTCATCAAGGTGTAAATCACCCGAACCACGATTCCTTTGCCCCGGAAATTATGCGTGCCAAGAAGAACCCCTAAAGGAATTCCCATACAAGAAGAAAGGAGGACTGAAAAAGTAGAAACATAAAGGGATAGTCCTACAATTCCAAAAATCTCCGAATCTCCTGAACCGATTAATCTAAAAGCCTCCGCAAAGCCGTGTCCTATTGTGTCCATAATTCCTCGCTAAATGGGTTTATTTTGCATTGGGAACAAATAGCTGTTCGCCATACTTATCTACGCCGAATTCACCAATTTTCTTTTGAACTTCTTTGGAAGTCAACCAGTTTTGGAATTCCTTTGCGCCATCCTTGTTGATGTTTTCGTTTTTCTCAGGGTTAACGCAGATTACAGCGTATTGATTGTTTAATGTGCCTTTTTCATCTTTTTCACAAAGAATCTTTAGCTGTGTGTTTTTTCCTACGTTTAACCAAGTTGCTCTATCTGCAAGGGTGTAGGCTGTTTTTTCATCGGCCATAGTGATTACTGCGCCCATTCCATCTGCAGCCTCTACATACCAATCTCCAGCAGGTGTGATGTTTGCAGCCTTCCAAATAGAAAGTTCTTTTTTGTGTGTACCTGATTCATCGCCTCTGGAAATAAATGGAGACTGTGTTGTGCTGATTGCTGTAAATGCCGCCGCAGCATCATTTTTGGCTGTTGCTTCAACTTTTGCAGGATCGGCCTGAGGTCCAACAAGAACGAAGTCATTGTACATTACTTCTACTCTGCCCGCTTCATCGGCATGGCCATCTTCAACAAACTTTTTCTCTGCAGCAGGAGAGTGTACGAGAAGTACATCTGCTTCACCTTTTTCTCCTAAAGAAATTGCTTCTCCTGAGCCTACGGATACTACATCTACGCTATAGCCGTATTCTTTTTCAAATTCAGGAAGAAGGGAGTCTAATAATCCGCTATCTTTTGTGCTTGTTGTTGTGGCTAGAATTAGCTTGGTGTTTTCCGGTGTTTTCTTTCCGCAAGCAGAAATGCTCACTGCCAAAGAAAGAACCATGATTAAGACTAAAATTGCTGATAAAATTCTTCTTTTCATTTGTGTCTCCTTTTCTCTTTGCTTTGTTGTTTTGACTTTTTTCATAAAAAAACTTTCCGCATGTTAACACGAAAAGTAATGGTATTCCAAGTATACTGCCATTCCTTTCCAAAAGAAGCAAAACAGGGTGATTTGTCCTACTTCACACGGGAGGCAGGAAGGTTTCCCTTAGTGCCCATCGTCTAAGAACCTTGGCAATGGATGCTGTAGGTCGCTTAGATCGGAATACCGCTTTATTCTCTTAGATTATCTTATTTCTTCCTTAAATTCAAGAGGTTTTTGCTGAATTTCCACTGCAAAAAATCATAGCATGGGTTATAATAAAAGAGAGTTGAATCTGATTGAGAAGGATGGAGAAAAAAGATGGATGCATATATCTCCTTTAAGGGAGTCTGCAAGTACTATACAATGGGAGAACAAAAAATCGCGGCGCTAGATCATATGGAGTTCGAAATTCAGCAAGGAGAATTCTGTGTAATTGTAGGGCCCAGCGGTGCAGGCAAAACCACCTTGCTGAATATTTTAGGAGGAATGGATAGCTGTGATGAGGGGAAGGTAATTTTAGACGGACAGGACATCAGTGGATATAACGCAAAGGCGTTAACGGCCTATCGCAGATATGATGTGGGCTTCGTTTTCCAGTTTTATAATTTGGTTCAGAATCTTACCGCACTTGAAAACGTGGAACTGGCCTCTGAAATTTGCAAAGATCCCTTGCCGGCAGAATCGGTGTTGCAGAAGGTGGATTTGGCTTTGCGAATGGATAACTTCCCGGCGCAGCTTTCTGGAGGAGAACAGCAGCGGGTTGCCATTGCAAGAGCTTTGGCGAAAAACCCGAAGGTTTTGTTGTGTGAT
>JAVWKI010000107.1:2185-5942 GCA_036638575.1 Anaerovoracaceae bacterium
CCGGTGCACTGGATTACAATACGGGGAAGACGATTTTAAAGCTTCTCCATGATACCTGTAGAGCAACGGGAAAAACCGTCATTGTTATCACCCACAACCAAGCGATTAAGCCTATGGCAGATCGGGTGATTTTCGTAAAGAACGGGCGCGCGGAAGCAGTAGAAATCAATAAGAATCCGGAACCTATTGAAAGGATTGAGTGGTAGTGAACAAAAGCTATAGAAAATTGACAACTAGGGGTATTAGAAAAAGCGTGACACGATTTCTTTCGATTTTAGGAATCGTGGCTTTGGGATCCGGTTTTTTGGCAGGACTTCTTGCAACCACGCCGGATATGAAGGGCAGCGCCGACGAATACTTCAATAAGCAAAACGCCTTCGATGTGAAAATTCAAGGAAATTTAGGAATTACAGCGGGGGACATTGAGGCCATAAAGGCAGAGCCCTATGTGCAGAAGGTCTCGGGAGTTCATGAACAAGATTTAATGATGAGGACGCAAGATGATGAGGCAGTTGTGGCAAGACTTATGGGCAGGAATTTTCCGCAAAAAGATGAGTTAAATGCCATGGAGCTGGTTTCTGGAGAATGGCCCAAAGCAGAAGGGGAATGCGTCATTGAAATTTCCAATACTTATAACTACAAACACAAGCTGGGGGAAACCTTGACTATCGATCCGGAAAACAAAGATTATCCGGCAATTCTGGAAAATTATAGCCAAGATACCTTTAAGGTTGTGGGCTTTGTGAAAACTCCACTGTTTATCTCTATGCACGGAGAAATTACAACGGTAGGAGATGGTAAGGTTTCCTTAGGGCTTTACGTTTTTGATGAAGTTTGCAAACAAGAGGTTTACTCGGCAGCATATTTACAGGTAAAGGATGTAGCGGGAGAAAGCTCCTTTGGCACTTCCTACAAAGACACAATATCCAAGGACGAGAAAAAATTAGGAGCCTTGGGAAAGGAACGTTCGGTATTGCGGCGAGATGAGCTGGTTACCTCCGCACAGGAGGAACTTGCCACAGCACAGGCAGAATTTGATCTTCAAAAATCTAAGGCCCAGGGGCAATTAGCTGCAGCAGAAGCAAAGCTAAGGCAAAGTAAACAGGCCCTGGATTCCGCCGCCGGAGAGCTAAATCAGGGTGAGGCAAAACTGGAGGAACAGGCTGCACAGCTCAAGGAAAAAGAGCAGGAACTAGCAGCAGCTTCTGCACAAATTGAAGAATTAAGGGCAATGGTAGCAGCGGGAGTTCCTCTTCCTGAATCTGCCCGTGCACAAATTTATGCTTATGACCAAGGGGTTGCAGCCGTACAAGGGGGAAAGGTTCAGCTTGCCCAAGGAAAAGAACAGCTTGAAACCCGAAGACAGGAGTGGGCACGGGGCAAGGCAGAGCTTTCTACAGGAGAAGCACAGGTTCTTGCAGAACGAGCAAAGGCGGAAAAGGAGCTGGCTGAAGGAGAGCAAAAGCTTTTGGACGCAGCCATTGAAATTGAAAAAATAGAAGCGGCACAGTGGTATATTACCGATAGATCCGATAATATGGGAATCGCCAATTTCAACAGCGATGTAGACAAAATTGGTGCAGTGGCCAAGATTTTTCCTATATTTTTCTTTTTGGTTGCCGCCTTGGTTGCCTTGACCACCATGACCAGAATGATCGAAGAAGAGCGTGGCCAAATCGGGGCATTGAAGTCTTTTGGCTACAGCAATTTTGGGATTTTGAAATACTATTTGATTTATAGCTTTTCTGCCTCGGCAATAGGTGTAGTTTTGGGACTTGGCGGTGGATTTATTATCTTTCCGTCAGTGATCAGCAAGGCCTATGATATGATGTATAACTTGCCGCCCATTACCACCAAGGTTATTTGGCCCATTGCTCTAATTGTTGGAGGAATTACAATCTTTTGTATCATGGCTACCGCCTACTTGGCTTGTCGCAGTGAATTAAAAGAAAAGCCGGCAGCCTTGCTCCTTCCCAAAGCCCCTAAGCTTGGCAAGCGAATCTTATTGGAGCGGATTACACCCATTTGGAAACGGATTAAATTCACAAGAAAGGTTACCCTAAGAAATTTATTCCGATACAAAAAAAGATTCCTAATGACGATTATGGGTGTTGCCGGATGTTTTGCCTTGTTGCTGACCGGGTTTGGACTTCGAGATTCTATTGGCGATATTGTCAACAAGCAATATGGAGAGATTGACCGTTATAATTATATATTGGAACTCAATCAAGAGCCTACGGAAACACTGGCGGTGCCGGGAGAATATTTGCTGCTTCATGAGGTGCCTGTTTCTATCTCCGCCAAAGAAAAAAGTGAACGAACAACACTGGATGTACCAAAAGATCAGGAGAAGCTTAGTGATTTTGTCTTTCTAAGAGAACGAAAATCCCATGAAGCCTTATCGCTGAAGGATGACGGAGTGATTCTTACCGAAAAAATGTCTGAGAATTTGCAGGTAAAGGTTGGGGATCAAGTGACCATAAAGCTAGCTGATGGGCGAAAGACAGAGATGAAGGTGTCTGGAATTGCCGAAAACTATGTCAGCTCCTATGCCTACATCAATGAAAACACCTATAAGCAAGCCTTTGGGGATAGCACAAGCTATACGCGAGTATTGATTAAAAGCGACGAAGAAAATTTGGCAGAAAAATTACTGAAGGATAACGATGCTGGATATGTGCTTTCTATTGAAAGCATTAAGGATAGCTTCAAGGATTCAGTGAAGAGTATCGATTACATTGTGGTGGTGTTGATTCTTTCTGCTGGAGCCTTGGCAGTAATCGTGCTATACAACTTAACCAATGTGAATATTTGTGAACGAAAAAAAGAATTGGCAACCATTAAGGTTTTAGGCTTTTTTGAAAAGGAGGTCTCTGCTTATATCTTCCGAGAAATTAATATTCTCAGCGGCATTGGTATGGTGGTGGGAATCCCTCTTGGGATTTTACTACATCGATTTGTAATGAAAACTGCGGAAGTGGATGCGGTGATGTTTGGACGACATATCTATTGGCAGAGCTACCTATATGCTGCAGCCATTACCATTTTCTTCACCATCGTTGTAAATCTCATTATGCGCAGAAGTATTCGCAAAATAGATATGGTAGAGTCAATGAAGGCAAATGACTAAGAAAAGAGAAAAGAAAAAAGACGATCAAAGAAAGGAACTTAAATGAGTAATATTATTTTAATTGGAATGCCCGGTGCAGGGAAAAGCACCATTGGTGTAGTGCTGGCAAAGGCTATGGCCTATGGATTTATTGATTCGGACTTGTTAATTCAAGAACGAGAAGGTAAGGTGCTGAGCGATATCCTCGAAGAGGTAGGAACTTGGGGTTTTAATAAGATAGAAGAAGAAGTAAACGCATCCATTAATGTTGAAAATACGGTTATTGCTACCGGGGGAAGTGTGATTTACGGACCCAAGGCCATGGAGCATTTCCGAAAAAACGGAACAATCGTATACATTAAGCTCCCTTGTGAGGTGTTAAAACGGCGAATTGGAGATTTTGAGAAGCGAGGCATTGCCATGAAGTCAGAACAATCCTTTGAAGACCTCTATGCAGAACGTGTGCCGTTATATGAACGTTATGCCCATGTAACTGTAGAAACAGAAGGGTTGGAATTAAGAGAATCCATGGCGCGAATCAAAAAGATCGTGATGGAACGAATGGGAGTGAGCGAGTAAATGATTGGCGTTTTGGTCAATACCCTTGCCGTAATTGTCGGTAGTGGAATCGGCTTACTGGCAAAAAAG
>JAVWKI010000108.1:0-2198 GCA_036638575.1 Anaerovoracaceae bacterium
AAAAGAGCAAATTATTTTTCCTGAGGATTCTAAATACTATGTGGCCATTGGTGCAGCCATGCTGGGAGAAAAACAGGAGGAACAAGCCCTTAGCTTGCTTGTGTCACGACTGAATAATATTAATTCGGAAATGATGAACGAAACCAAGCATATTGAACCTTTGTTTTTGGATCAAGGAGAATATGATCGGTTTAAAGCGAGACATGATCGAGACAAAATTCGTCGAAAAGAGATAAAAAAGGCCAAAGGAAAGCTTTATCTTGGTATCGATGCAGGTTCTACAACCACCAAGGCGGCCTTGATTGACGAGGAAAAAAACCTAGTGTTTTCTTTCTACCGAAGCAATGAGGGCAAGCCCATTGATGCCGTTATGCTCATGCTCCGGCAGCTTTATGCCCAAATCCCTCCGGGTGCGTTTATTGCCAACACTACGGTAACTGGCTATGGAGAGGGACTAATTAAGGCTGCATTTAAGGTTGACCTTGGGGAAATTGAAACCATGGCCCATTACAAGGGGGCAGAAGAATTCCTTCCGGGAGTAGATTTTATCTTGGACATCGGTGGACAAGATATGAAGTGCATGAAGATAAGAGATGGCGCAATTTATAATATTATGCTCAATGAAGCTTGTTCCTCTGGCTGTGGATCTTTTATTGAAACCTATGCCAAATCCGTAAACCTTGATGCCAAGGCCTTTGCTGGGGAAGCTTTGTTTTCCAAGGCACCGGTGGATTTAGGAACGCGGTGTACGGTGTTTATGAACTCCAAGGTTAAGCAGGCCCAAAAGGAAGGGGCAACCATTGGAGATATTAGTGCGGGACTTTCTTACTCTGTAATTAAAAATGCACTATACAAGGTAATTAAGCTGAGAAACTCCGATGAAACCGGAGATAAAATTGTGGTGCAAGGGGGAACCTTCTTAAACGATGCTGTGCTGAGAAGTATTGAAAAAATTGTAGGCAAGGACGTGGTTAGACCGGATATTGCGGGAATTATGGGTGCCTACGGCGCAGCAATTATTGCAAAAGAAAACTATGTGGAGGGAACAGAATCTTCGATTATCGGACTAGAGGAAATGGATTCCTTCTCTGTAGTAAATTCCCATGCGCGATGCAACCAATGTGAAAATAAATGCTTGTTGACGGTAAATAAATTTAACGATGGATCAAAATTTATTACGGGGAATCGTTGTGAGCGAGGGGAAGGGAAGCAGCGTTCAGGAAGCGAATTGCCGGATCTATTTGATTACAAGCTTAAGCGATTGTTTTCCTATAAGCCTCTTTCCGAAGAGCGGGCCAAAAGAGGAGTAATTGGCATTCCTCGTGTGTTGAACATGTACGAAAACTATCCGTTTTGGTATACCTTCTTTTCCAGGTTGGGCTTCCGCGTAATTCTATCTCCATCCTCTACAAAAGAAATTTACGAAAAAGGGATGGAGACGATTTCTTCAGATACGGCATGCTACCCTGCAAAAATGGTTCACGGCCATATTAAATGGTTGGTTGAGCAAGGGGTGAAATGGATTTTTTATCCTAGCATAAACTATGAGAGAGAAGAAGACAAGGCAGCACAAAACCACTATAACTGCCCTATTGTGGCAACCTACCCAGAGGTAATTGGGAACAATATGGATGATATTTTGGAAGAGAATGAGGTGACCTTTTCTCATCCCTTCCTTCCTTACGACAACGATGTTCGCCTAATTCGAGGCCTACACACCTTGTTAAAGGGCAAGGGCATCAGCAGCATGGAAATTGATCGTGCGGTGGCAGCGGCACGAAAGGAAGACAAGCGATTTAAGGAAGATATTAAAAAGCAAGGGGAATATGCCTTGAAATATGCCAGAAGTCATAACAAAAAAGCGATTGTTCTGGCGGGTAGGCCTTATCACATCGATCCGGAGATAAACCATGGCATGAACAAGGTCATCGGTGCCTTTGATATGGTGGTCCTTACGGAGGATTCGGTGGCACACATGGGAAATCTTCCTCGGCCAATTCGTGTTCTGGATCAATGGATGTACCACTCCAGATTGTACAAGGCAGCAGATTTTGTGGGAACAACCGATGATATTGAGCTAATTCAGCTAAACTCTTTTGGCTGTGGACTAGATGCGGTGACTACGGATCAGGTAGAAGAAATTACAAAAAATCACAATAAGTTATATACCATATTAAAGATTGATGAAGGAAATAACC
>JAVWKI010000108.1:2208-5904 GCA_036638575.1 Anaerovoracaceae bacterium
GCAGCGAAGATTAGAATCCGTTCCCTCAAGGCGGCAATGGAAGAACGAGAGCGAAATTCTGTAGTTCATACAGATGAAAAGAAGCCATACAAACGGGTGATCTTTACAAAGGAAATGAAAAAGAACTATACGATTTTGATTCCGCAAATGTCTCCCATTCACTTCCAATTTTTAGAAACCGCCATGAGAAAAGAAGGCTACAATGCGGTACTTTTACCGCCGGTAGACACCAATGCGGTGGATGAGGGACTAAAATATATTAACAACGATGCTTGCTATCCAACCATTGTTTCTCTTGGGCAGATTATTTCTTATCTAAAAAAGGGAGATTTGGATCCAAATTCTACAGCAATTTTTATGTCTCAGACCGGAGGAGGTTGCAGGGCCAGTAACTATGTGCCCTTACTGCGAAAGGCACTAAAGGATTTGGGCATGGAACAAATACCGGTAGTGTCGGTAAATACCGCAGGAATTGAGAAAAACCCAGGATTTAAAATTACCCTGCCTCTGGTGAAGCGAATCATGATGGGCTTTGTTTACGGAGATGTATTCATGAAGGTGCTTTATGCAACGAGGCCTTATGAGGCGGTTCCCGGCTCTGCCAATGCCTTATTTGAGAAATTTTCTCGTTTGGCAAGACGAAATATTAGCAATGGAAGTGCGGTTTGGTTTAGAAGCGTGCTGAGGCAAATTGTCAAAGCCTTTGATGAGTTACCCCTACAGGAAGGCTTGAAAAAACCTAAGGTTGGCGTAGTGGGGGAAATTTTGGTAAAATATCACCCTACAGCCAATAATGACATTGTTGATGTTATTGAAAAAGAGGGCGGAGAGGCGGTAGTTCTTGATCTTATGGACTTCTTCCTCTACGGGATGTATAGCAAGGAGTTTAACTTCCTTCGTCTTTCCGGCAGCTATGGTACCATGGCGAAAAACAAAATTGCCATGTGGTTTTTGGAGAAATTTAGAAAACCGGCAAGAAAGGCCCTAAAGAACAGTGTGCGATTTGTACCGCCTGCCTTCATTGAGGAAACTGCGGCCAAAGCACAGGAGATTGTTTCCTTGGGCAACCAGTGCGGAGAGGGATGGCTTCTTACGGGAGAAATGGTAGAGCTTATTGATAGCGGTGTAGAAAACATTGTTTGTTTACAGCCTTTTGCCTGCCTACCCAACCATGTTACGGGAAAAGGCATGATGAAGGCCTTGCGAAAACGCAATCCTAGGGCAAATATTGCGGCCATAGATTACGATCCGGGAGCCAGTGATGTAAACCAATTAAATCGAATTAAGCTGATGATGGCAACCGCCTACAAAAACTTAAAATAACAGTTAATGTACAGATCCTTTGCAACTATTGAATAAATTCAACTTTTGTTGTATAATTGTTAGGAACTAAATAATTAAGAAGGAGGTGTCTCAATGGGTAGACACGGAACTATAGCAGGACGTAAAGAAAAACAAGATTCCAAAAGAGCCGCAATGTTCACGAAATATGCAAGAGCAATTACGGTAGCAGCAAAGGCAGGCGGGGATCCGGAATACAATTCAGCACTGAAAATTGCTATAGATAAGGCAAAGGGCGTAAACATGCCCAATGACAATATTAATAGAGCCGTAAAAAAAGGTACCGGTGAACTTGCCGGAGAAATTTACGAAGAACTAAACTTTGAAGGTTACGGAGCGGCAGGTGTTGCGGTAATTGTAGAAACACTTACAGACAACAGAAACAGAACAACTGCAGCGGTGAGAAGTGCTTTTGATAAATATGGTGGAAATCTGGGAACTCCAGGTTGCGTATCTTATATGTTTAGCCGTAAGGGTGTCATTATTATTGAAAAGACAGACGAAGTCAACGAGGATGCGCTGATGGAAGCTGCACTTGAAGCAGGAATGGAAGATATGGTTGTTTATGATGACAGCTTTGAAATCTTAACTGCGGTAGAGGATTTTAATGGAGTTGCTGACGGATTAAGAGCAGCGGGTTATGAATTTGTTGAAGCGGATATTGAATATGTCCCTTCCATGGAATCAGAGCCAAAGGAAGAACACGATATTAAAGCATTGAAGAAAATGATGGACGTCCTTGAAGATAACGATGATGTTCAGAAGGTTCACCACAACTGTAGTATCGACTTAGAACTTTAAAATTCAATGAATTTGCCTCTTTTTCCTTGATAGGAGAAGGAGGCAATTCTTTTGAAACACCTGAAGGAAAATAGTTGATAGGAACCAAAAAAGCGAGTATAATAAAAAATCTGTATTTTTAGCCTTCTTATGAATTTATAGTTATAGTGAAAAAATGGCTTACAGAGATTTTTAAGTCATTTTATTTGATAAGTGGAACAACTATACCACTTATACATAAAAATCGAAAATAGACCTCATATTCATTAAAAAAGTCCTTAAAAGTACCCCTAAGAATTTTATACTAATACCCATCAAAACACAGCTTATAAATGTTGAAATTGCTGGGTATTTACAGGTTTTTCTTCTTGTGTTATAATGTGTGAACATTAAGAAAAAGAGCGAGAAATTTTAAGAAAGGGTGAAAGAAGGAAAGTTTTAATGAAAGGAGGTCAAATAAATGAAGTGTAATAATTGTAATAAAGAACAGCTAACTATATTAAAGCAATATACAGTTAATTTTCCTTTTGCAAATAAACCAACTCAAAATGGAATTATAACAAAAGATGTTTTTCCACTAACTATTTATAAAGTATTGTGTAATAGTTGTGGTAATGTATTTGAACATGTCGAAAAAAAAGAACTATTTGAATTCAATGAGTATAAACAGTATTTTATATAGAGGAGTAGATAAAAATATGAAAAAAACAAATGCTAATGATTTTTATTGGACAGGTGATGCGTATAGAAATATTATTGCAGAGCATTTCCGTAATAAAGAATTTGATGAATTAATTGAGGGTAAGTCAAACAACAATGAGTATGAATTAAAAATAACAACAAAAGCATTATTGGATGAAACTGTTGCTGATGTTGAATTTAAAACACCTGCATATCTCTTCACATTCTATTATACTAGAGATATTAATTTGCCTTATGATGATAATTTTTTAGAACATATTGGTTCTTATGAGAATGAATAATATTGTATTAATTCCACTCCCACAACTTTTTACACATAGTGGAAACTTATACCAAAACTGAATAAAAATCGAAATTAGGGGCAATATATGGCTTAAAAGTCCATATATTGCCCCTTTAGTGTACACCCAATCCCTCGGTAAAATCTGTCCTATTTGTGGTAAGAGGTTTATTTCAACCAATCAAAATTCCAATCAAGAATATTGTAGTGATAAGTGTTGTAAGATTGTAAATAGAGAAATGACTAGAGAGCGTATACAGAAGCTTAGACAATAAACCCACCCTATATGCATCAGCTATTTACGTCTGAAATAACCTCTAACGTGTTCGATATTGCCATATCGCCTACGTGTATATGCATGAACATATACCATATAGTCACCTCCTAACATTTGGTTTATGTAAGAAAATAATATATGTGATGTTAGGTGGATTTACATTGAGGTGGTTTATAAATATATTATAACTAAAAAAAGTTATCAAAAGTTTAATATTAGTATAATAATAAAATTATTTTAAAAGAATCATGATATACTAATCAAGTTTTGAAGTGATAATAAAAACGGTTGAAATGTTGAGATTTCAACAAATTTA
>JAVWKI010000109.1:0-5897 GCA_036638575.1 Anaerovoracaceae bacterium
GGTGAATTCTATTACGGTGTCCCTAATTACCGCAGTGATTGGAAGTGTCCTTGTATACGCTAGCGGAATAAACTCTCAAAGAAGTAGCGGCGGAACTAGGCTGAGGACTTCCATTGACAAGATTGCACTGATTACCAACACCATTCCCGGCATGGTCCTGGGGGTAGCCTTTATGCTGGCCTTCTCCGGAACACCCTTGCAAAACACCTTAGCGATCATCATCATTTCCAACCTGATTCACTTTTTTTCTACCCCATACTTTATGGCAAAAAATGCCTTGGCCAAAATGAATAATGCCTTTGAAACCACCGCAAAGCTCATGGGAGATAGCTGGATTCAGTCGGTATTTCGGGTGATTATCCCCAATTCTATTCGAACCTTGGCGGAAATCTTTGGCTACTACTTCATCAATGCAATGGTAACCGTTAGCGCTGTTATTTTTATCGCCGGAGCAAGAACCATGGTTCTTACCACAAAGATCAAGGAATTTCAACATTATGGAAAATTTGAAGAAATCTTTGTCTTGTCTCTACTGATTTTTATCATCAACTTACTTGCCAAATTATTGGTAAGATTTATCTCAAAACGAAAAGAAAGGATCTAATCATGAACACATCAACCGTAAAAAGAATTTTACCCCTTATTCTTAGCTTAATGCTCATGCTTTCCCTAGCAAGCTGTGGAAGCAGTACTGAGAAAAAAGTCGTAATCTACTCCAATGCAGATGAAGAAGCAAAGGTAGCCATGGCGGAAACCCTAGATGCAAAGGGCTACAAGGACAAATACATCCTCCAGTCCTTTGGTACCAGCGAGCTTGGCGGAAAAATCCAAGGAGAAGGAACCAATATTGAAGCGGATCTGGTGACCATCAGTAGCTACTACCTTGATGCAGCACAAAAGGAAAAATCCATGTTTACTCCTCTTGATTTTGACTACACTCCCCTGGACGAAAAGAAGGACTTCTATGCCCCTTTACTGGCCTTTGAAGGTTCTATCATCGTCAATACCAAGGTTTTGGCTGAAAACAACCTGCCTTTGCCAACCACACTAAAGGACCTCAGCACACCTCAGTACAAGGGCATGATCTCCATGGTTGATCTAATGGGTTCTTCTACCGGCTGGCTCATGGTACAGGCCATCCTTTCAGAATATGGCGATGTGCAGGGTAAGGAAGTATTAAGCGGAATCTACAACAATGCAGGCGCACATCTTGAACCCTCCGGCTCCGGCCCCATCAAAAAAATCCGCGCAGGAGAAGTAGCCATCGGCTTTGGCCTTAGACACCAAGCTGTAGCCGACAAGGCCAAGGGGCTTCCTCTTGACTATATCGATCCAATGGAGGGAAACTTCTCCCTACAGGAAGGCATTGCTGTTGTCAATAAAGGAGATAAAACCAATCCCCTGGCAATGGAAATGGCCAAATGCTTGGTAGAAAACGTACGCCCGGCAATACAAAGGAATTACCCCGTTGCCCTTTATCAAGGAGAAACCGTTGCTCCAGAGCAGCAATCTACTTATCCAAAACAGTTTGGTGCAGACCTAACCATTGAATTATTAAAAGCACATCAGCAATTCTCAGAAAGCTGTAAATAGAAAGGATACGAAAATGACACAGTACAAACTACTTACGCCCGGACCGCTAACCACAACCCCTAGGGTAAAAGAGGCCATGCTGGTTGACCACTGTACTTGGGACCAAGACTACAAAGAAATCACCCAGCGAATTCGCCAAGAGCTGCTATCCCTTGCCCACGCCCCCGCTCAGGATTACACCGCAATCTTAATGCAAGGCAGCGGCACCTTCGGTGTAGAATCGGTAATTTCCTCCACTGTCAGGTCCAAGGACAAAATCCTCCTTTGCACCAACGGAGAATACGGCAATCGCCTTGTTACCATCTGTCGCTACAACCAACTAAATACGCTCGTCTATGAAGCGGCCTTCAATACCATTATTTCTGCAAAAGAAGTTGAGCGACACCTTTGCACAGATACCGCCATTACCCATGTTGCCATGGTTCATTGTGAAACCACCACCGGAATCCTAAACGACCTTTCTGCCATCGGTGCAGTTTGCAAGAAGCACAAAAAAACCTTTATTGTAGATGCCATGAGCAGCTTTGGTGGCATCGATTTGGATATGCCTGCTTTGGGTATCGATTTCCTCATTAGCAGCGCAAATAAATGCATCCAAGGAGTTCCCGGTTTTTGCTTTATTCTTGCAAAAAAAGAACCGCTCCAGCTCTGCCAAGGAAATTGTCCTACCTTGTCTTTGGATTTATATGCACAGTGGAAGGGAATGGAAACCGATGGAAAATGGCGGTTCACCTCCCCGACCCACGTTGTCCTCGCCTTCGCCCAGGCCCTTGGTGAGCTTCATGAAGAAGGCGGAATCCCAAAGCGCCAAAAACGCTATGAACAAAACAACAGCCGTTTAATTGAGAAAATGGAGGTACTGGGCTTCAAGCCTTATATCGGCAAAGCGCATCAATCCCCCATCATCACCACCTTTCTGTATCCTACCCCTTCCTTTGACTTTGAAGAAATGTATCAGTACATTAAGGCCAGAGGCTATGCCATTTATCCAGGCAAGCTCACCCATGAGGACACCTTTAGAATTGGAAATATCGGGGAAATCTATCTTCAGGATATGGACAGACTAACAGAAATCATCACTACGTTTATGGAGGAAAAATCATGTCAACAATAAAAGCAGTTATCTTCGATTGGGCCGGAACAACCATAGATTACGGCAGCTTTGCTCCCGTAGGTGCCTTCCTTGATGCCTTTCACCATGTGGGAATTCAACCTACCTTAGCGGAAGTCCGTGAGCCAATGGGTATGCTAAAAAAGGAGCATATTCGCACCATGCTCCAAATGGAAAGAATTCAAAAGGAATGGAAAACCCTTTATGGGAGGGCCTTTCATGAAGAGGATCTCAATCAAATTTATGCAGACTATGAACGTCTTTTGCTAGATGCTCTTTCTCGCTACACCACCCCCAAACCCTTTGTTCTTCCCCTCACCAAGGCGTTACGGGAACGAGGCATCAAAATCGGATCAACCACAGGGTATAACGACAAGATGATGGATATTGTTGTCCCCAATGCAGCCAAGCAAGGCTACACTCCGGATTTTTGGTGTAGTCCTGACTCCCTAAATGGAATCGGCCGGCCCTATCCCTTTATGATCTTTGAGAATATGCGGGCACTAAATGTCTCTTCTGTCCACCAGGTCATCAAGGTCGGCGACACCATTTCGGATATTCGGGAAGGAAAAAACGCCGGGGTATTTACCGTCGGCGTTGTTGAGGGCAGCTCTGAGCTTGGGCTCACTGAGGAAGAATACCTTCCCCTCACCCCAGAAGAAAGAGAACCGTTAATCCGAAACGTAACGGAACGATACCTTCGTGCAGGTGCAGATGGCGTAATCCTTCATCTGGGCGAACTCCTTTCCTATATTCATTAACCTAAACCTTGCATTCTCTTACGGGAATGCTTTTTTTCATCCAGCAAACGGCCAAGCAAATAGCCAAGGGCAATGGCCACTATTCCTCCGACAATGGACAGCAAAATATACCACTCAGAAACAGGATCATAATTTTGATCTTTGTTTAATGCCAAAATTGAAGTAAACATGGCATTAGAATTGTTTACCGCGTGGGCAGTAATTGCTGCCAACAGGCTGCCGGTATGCCGATATACCCAAATAAACAAAAAAGTCATAGGCAGATACAGCAATGCGGTTTTCAGCTTATCGCTCTCGGTCAAATGTGCTCCAATAAATATCGCCATGGCCAAAGCAAAGGAAATAACTTCTACCACGACTTTACTCTTGCCCCTTTTTTGCACAAATCTCCCCAAAGAATCTCTCAAGGAGCGAAATAAAATTGCTCTAAAAAAGAGTTCTTCCATAACCGGTGCCAAGGTTGTGATTAACAAGGTAGTGACGATGGTACCCCCAATAGCCTTTCCATAACTCATTTCTACTAGGGAGTTTACCCCTGTGTCTTTATTGGAAAGCAAAAACTCTACACCTCGTGTAGTCCAGATAATGAGTACCCCTATGGCCACGCCCCAAAGTAAGTTTTGAATCAGCTTCCCCTTGCCCAAAAAAGAAAACCCCACAAAACAATTTTTTCGCTTAATTAAGCTGCCAATCCCCACTGTGATCAATGCGGCAACAAAATAGGCCAGCACCTGTGAAATCTGCCTTAATGGCGTTTGTCCAAGGACTATCGTCAGCCCCATAATCAATGGCACCGACAAAAAAAGTGCAATGGGAACAAACCACCAACTCCATTGCCCGTAAGGCAATTCATGCGAATTCAACTTTTTCATCCTACACCTCCTACTTCTCCTTGCTTCATCCCCTAAATGAGAAGCAAGTGCTTCCCCTATACCTATCTTTTACAGAATTTTCTGTAAGGTTAGTCTATCATACTAGAAGGGGGAATACCATACGCTTTGCTTACATTCTGCACCTATCCTCTCCCGCCCTAGAAAAGAGAATCTAAATCACAAAAGATAACAGATTACACCTTCCATAAAATGTGTTAGAATGAAAAAAATCATGTTAAGGAGGATTTACGATGTTATTAGAAGTATGTAATATAAGAAAAACTTATCCCATAGAAAAAAACAAAACACCCCTAACGGTGCTTGAGCAGGTTGATTTTTCTGTAAAGGAAGGCGAATATGTTGCCATTATGGGTGAATCCGGCTCCGGAAAAACCACCTTGCTCAATATTATTGCCGGCTTTGATCCGCCTACCTCAGGAACGATTCGTCTTGACGGCAAGGATTTATTCACCATCAAGCAAGCGGCCCTTTCTGCCTTTCGCAGAGAACACCTAGGCTTTGTTTTTCAAGAATTTAATCTACTCAATAGTTTTTCGGCAAAGGACAATATCGTTCTGCCCCTTGTGCTATCCGATTACCCAAAGGAAGAAATGGAGACGCGATTGATTCCCATCGCTTCTCAACTGGGGATCACAGAAATCTTGGACAAATATCCTAGCCAGCTATCTGGCGGGCAAAAGCAAAGGGTTGCCGTTGCACGAGCATTAATCACCTCACCAAAGCTAATTTTGGCCGATGAACCTACCGGTGCTTTGGATTTACACGCCACTACCCAGCTTCTTGATTTGTTTGATGAAATCAACAAAAAAGGGCAGACCATACTCCTGGTAACCCACTCTGTTGCTGCCGCAAGTCATTGCCAGCGTGTTTTATTTTTACACAAGGGTGTTGTAGTTGAGCTGCTTCCCCTTCCGGAAGAAGGTCGTAATGGCTTCCACAAACGAATTGCAGATACCCTTACACAGCTTACACTAAGCGGAGGTGATTCGGACAATGAATAGCGGCTACTTTTTTAAACTGGCAGTTCATAATCTACGCTATCATAAGCGGCTATATTTGCCCCTTATGGTTGCACAAAGCTTCATGATTGCCATGTTCTACAACAACACCTTTCTTGTTTCAAACCAAGAATTTATTTCCGTACCCGGCGTTGCCGGCATGCTTGAATTTTATATTTTCAGCCTATTTTATGTGGGAATTTTTGCTTGCCTTTTCACCGTGTATCTTAATTTCTTTGCCGCCAAGCAAAGAAAACATGAACTGGGTATCTATACTGCCCTTGGCATGGAGAAACGCCATATTGCCAAATTAATTGTCCACGAAAACTTAATTCTCTCTGCCATCACTTTGGCCGGCGGACTTCTTTTGGGCATTATTCTTTCAAAGCTTTTGATGGTTTTTCTCTGTAATATCATCAAAACCAATACCACCATTCCCTTTAGCATCAGCCTTCTCGGTGTGCTGGGAACCTTGGTTCTGTTTATCCTTGTTTTCTTTTTTATCCTAATTGCTCGGATAATCAGCACCAATTTTTCCGCT
>JAVWKI010000110.1:0-5883 GCA_036638575.1 Anaerovoracaceae bacterium
TGGAGGAGAAGGACAAATTATGATGGGTGCCTTTGGCGCAACCTTTGTTGCACTGAATCTTCCACCTAGCTTCCCTTCCCCTTTAGCCTTGTTACTCATGGCACTGGCAGGTATGCTTTGCGGTGGAATTTGGGCCTTTATTCCGGCTTTCTTCAAAGCGAAATTTGGAACCAATGAAACAATTTTCACCTTGATGTTAAATTATATTGCCATTAAGTTTGTTACCTATCTTCAATGTGGGCCTTGGCGTGCAGCCGAGTCTCAAGGCTTCCCTAAAATTGAAAACTTTACGCCCAATGAAGTGTTGCCAAACCTGTTTGGCGTACATATCGGATGGCTGATTGCGGTTATTGTGGTTGTCCTGGTGTACTTCTTTATGAACCACACCAAGAGAGGCTATGAAATTGCGGTAGTAGGCGAAAGCATGGAAACAGCACGCTATGCGGGAATGAATATTAAGGCGATTATCATTACGGCAATGATTGCTTCCGGAGGCCTTTGTGGACTTGCGGGAATGATTCAATCTTCTGCAGTAGCCAAATCCCTTACCTATGGTCTTTCTGCAAATATCGGGTTTACGGCAATTATCACCGCGTGGCTGGGCAAACTGTCCGCACCGATTGTGGCCATTGTCTGTATCTTGTTTGCGATGCTGCTACAAGGCGGAACCGCAATTCAGGTAGCGATGGCAATTCCGGCCTCCGTGGCGGATATGATTCAAGGAATTATTTTGTTCTTTGTTCTAGGCAGTGAATTTTTCTTGAAATACAGCGTTTCTATTGAAAAGAAACAAGTAAAGGAGGTAGCATAATGGAACATTTTTTAGCGGCCATCGTTGTTGCGGCAACACCGTTAATCTTTGCCACCCTAGGAGAGCTACTTTCTGAAAAAGTAGGAAATCTCAACCTGGGTGTGGAAGGAATGATGCTCATGGGTGCTGTAGTTGCCTTTAAGGCAGGCCTAGCCGGAGCACTTCCACCAGTAGTGGTTGTTGCCGGCTTCCTTGCAGGTGCTTGCGGAGCGGCAATTTATGCAGTTTTGACCATTTCCCTCAGAACCAACCAAGTTGTAACCGGTCTAGCCCTAACCATTTTTGGAACAGGCTTTGCCGGATTTATGGGAAAAGGCGTTGCCGGCGTGGTCTTACCAAAGGCCCTGCGTGTTGCCTTTGAGCCCATAGAGATTCCGTTATTATCCAAGATTCCGTTTATTGGAGAGGCTTTTTTTAAGCAAGATATCTTGGTCTATATTGCCTTTGCCTGCGTTATTCTCACTTGGATCTACATGAGCAAAACCAGAATAGGACTCAATACCCGTGCGGTAGGAGAGAACACAGCAGCGGCAGATGCTTCGGGAATCAATGTAACCCGTTATAAATATCTAAACGTAATTATCGGCGGAGGACTATGCGGCCTAGGCGGCGCATATATGTCCATTGTAACCATCCCTGTGTGGCAAGAAAATGTTGTAGCAGGAAGAGGATGGATTGCAGTAGCCCTAGTTATTTTCGCAAGCTGGAAACCAGGAAAAGCCTTCCTCGGTGCGCTACTCTTTGGCGCCCTAAGCATCCTCGGCTACCGGCTACAAGCAGTGGGCATCAGTGTCTCCCAATATTTGGTGGACATGATTCCTTATGCCACAACAATCATTATCGTTATTATCTCCACCAGAAAAAACCGCAAAGAAGATCTTCCACCGGGAGATTTAGGAAATGCGTACTTCAGAGAAGAACGATAAACCCGCTAAGGATGACAAGCCTATTAAAACGGCAAGCCCGCTAAAACGGCAAGCCCGCTAAAACGGCAAGCCCGCTAAGGGCTATAAAAATCAATAAACCTTATTGAACCGACCACCCAAGATTAGAAGAACCTCTAACCTTTGGGTGGTCTTTTGTTATAAAAGCTGCCGAGGAAGAATGAGGCAGCCAACATCAGCCATAGCTGCCCGCGCGCTTTCATAAATCGTTATCGCTTTGGAGAATAAAACTTGACATGGAGGGGGAAAAAGACTAGGATAAGAATACGAAAAGAATAAGAACAAACGTTCTGAAAGGAAGTGGATTATGGCAAAAAAGGGAAAGACGGTGTTTGTTTGTCAGGAGTGTGGATACGAGAGTCCTAAATGGCAGGGGCAATGTATTTGCGGTAAGTGGAACACCATGGTTGAAGAGAAGGTTTTACCGCTAGATGGTGAAGACAAGCGGAGGCGTACCGGAGCGAAGGATGGAGCGCGGAGCAAGGCGCAAATTCTTGCAAAGGTTAGCGGAGGCGAGGGTAGGCCGAGGCTAGATACCGGAATTGGAGAACTGAATCGAGTTTTGGGTGGGGGCTTGGTGCAAGGCTCTCTTACCTTAATTTCCGGCGAACCGGGGATTGGTAAATCGACCATTATTATGCAAGCGGCAGCAAATATTGCAAGTCGATATGGAAAGGTGCTTTATGTTTCAGGTGAGGAATCTGAGGAGCAGATTAAATTAAGGGCCGATCGGATTTGCCAACAATTAAGTGAAAACCTTTTGATTTTGGCGGAAACCAATATGGAGAATATTGCCGCGGTGGCCCAGGAAGTGTCTCCGGAATTTGTAATTATTGACTCTATACAGACGATGTATACCCAGAGCATTGACTCTGCGCCGGGAAGTGTTTCTCAAGTTCGTGCTTGTGGAAATGAACTTATGCATATGGGCAAGGTAAGCAATATTCCGATTTTTATTGTTGCCCATGTGACCAAAAGTGGGGAGCTGGCAGGGCCCAAAATTGTAGAGCATTTGGTGGACTGCGTGCTGCACTTTACCGGAGAGAGAAATGAGGAGCTTAGAATTTTGCGTTCGTTTAAGAATCGATTTGGGACGACCAGTGAAATTGGCGCTTTTGAAATGGAAGAAAAGGGTTTGCTGGAAATTCAAGACCTTTCCAATCGATTTTTGGCCCAGTCTGAGGATGGAACAGAAGGATCGATGATCACCGCAGTTTACGAAGGGACAAGGCCGTTATTGTTGGAAATACAGGCCCTCGTAGCTCCTGCCAACATTGGTTTTGCAAGGCGTACAGCCATTGGCGTAGAACAGGGAAGGCTAAGCATGATTTTGGCAGTTTTAGAAAAAAAGGCCGGACTATCCTTGATTAACCAAGATGTATATGTCAATGTTGTAGGCGGACTGAAGCCGGAAGGGACTTCTACGGATCTTGCGGTAGCCTTGGCTATCCATTCTACCTTTCGAGAAAAAATTTGTGATCCGGGCGTGCTGGCCTTGGGCGAAATCGGTCTTACCGGAGAACTCAGAAACGTGCAAAATGCAGAAAAAATTGTCAAAGAAGCCATTAGAATGGGGTTCAAAAAAATAATACTCCCAAAAGCGCAAAAGGAAAAATTAGCACCTTTGGGAGAAAAAATTAACCTAATCGGGGTTAAACATATTAGAGAGGCGATTACAGCCTATTCGGGGCGTTAAGTGGCTTAGAAAGGGATAACTCAAACCAAACCGTTGTGCCTTTTCCCACCTTGCTTTCTGCACCAAATTTGGCGCCGTGAAGGGTAAGGATTTCCTTTACAATCGATAGGCCAAGGCCGGAGCCACTGGTTTCTCTCACATGGTTGCTACTGGTTTTGTAATAGCGGTCCCAGATGTGAGATAGTTCTTCTGGTTTTATGCCTACGCCATGATCCACAACCTCACAATGAACCTTTCTTCCCCAACGCTTAACATTGATGATGACCTGTTTATCTGTACCGCAATACTTTACCGCATTGGTTAGTAGGTTAGAGATGACTTGTTTAATTCGTTCCACGTCGCCATCCACATATACATCGTGCTTGCAGTTGAAGCGGATGGAAAACCCTTCCTGCTCTTCTAGCAGTGCGTAAGGAAGAAGCACGGACTTAATCGCATCCTTTAAGTTGAAGGAACCAGCAGAAAGCGACATGGTTCCGGACTGCATGGCAGATAAGGTCAGCATATCCCCAACCAAAACATTCAATCGATCCGCCTCTTCGATGATAACCTGCAAATGAGCATCACGTTTTTCCGGAATATTTCCAGAAAGATCTCGAATCATTTCCGCATAGGATTTGATCATGGTTAGGGGCGTACGAAGGTCGTGAGACACATTGGCCATGAGATCCTTTTGCAGCAATACGGACTTCTCCAGCTCATAGGAGGTTTTGTTTAGCGCCTCCGACAGGTTGGTAATCTCCGAATACTGACCATGGGTAGGGAAGGTTGTGCCGTACTGACCGTCAGCAAGTCTTCGTGCCGAGCGGGTAATGGAAATAATCGGCCGAGAGATTTTTGATGACAGATAAAAGGACAGAATAAAGGCAAGGGCTAAGGCGATGATCATAATGTAAACCAGCTGACTTTTTAATATTTTGATGGTAGAAGTAACTGGATATAGAGGCGTTACAATATATAGTACGCTGCTATCGGTATGATCTAAATATCCTGCAAAAATATAGGTTCGCTTTTCGTTGTTTAAATCCAGCAAGGTTTCCGTGTAGGACTCTGTACCATCTTTGGATTTAAGCAAGGTCAGTTTGTTTTTTGCTGCCATAATTTCCGCATCATAAAGCAGTGAAGTGCCGGAAGGGTAGATGGTTTCGTTATTTCTATCAATGCGTACATAGATATCATCTCCCTCAGTGATTTTTTTTGCCTCACTAATAAAGCCGTCCATGTCCCCCTTGCCATACTTGGCGATCATGGCTGTGGCGGTTTTTTGTGTTTGGGTGATTTTCATGTCTTTATAATAATTATTAATGAAGAAAATTTGCAAAAACCACATGACAATCATCAGAATTGCGGTAAACAGCAAAAAATATACCCAGATACGAAATTTTACACTTTTAAAATCAAGTTTAAGCTTCAAATTTATACCCCACTCCTCGCAACGTTACAATATAATCTCGGTAAGGCCCTAAGTTATTTCTCAAATTCTTAATATGGGTGTCGATGGTTCGATCGTCCCCGAAGAAATCATAGCCCCAGATATCAGAAAGTAATTTGTCTCTAGATAGGGCGATATTTTTATTTTCAACCAAGTAAAAGAGTAGATCGTATTCCTTAGGGGTAAGGACGATTTTTTCTCCATCAACAATTACGGTTCTACCGGCAACGTTAATTTCCAGGCCGGAAAACACTAGAGATTCCGGAATCTCTGTAGCAGGATGTTCAGGAATGTTGTGCCTTGCAATTACCGCATTGATTCGGGCCATCAGCTCCTTTGGGCTAAAGGGCTTGACCACATAATCGTCGATTCCTAGTTCAAAGCCAAAGAGCTTGTCGTACTCTTCACTTCGGGCAGAAAGCATAATGATGGGAATGTTTTTGTTTTTGCGAATTTCCTTACAAGCGGAAAACCCATCTAGCTTTGGCATCATAATATCCATGATAATGATGTCGTAATCGTTCAATTTGCATAGGCCGACTGCCATCATTCCGTCCTCGGCCTCGGATACCTCAAAATTGTTAAACTCCGCATATTCGCGGATAACCTCTCTTATCTTTGCTTCGTCATCAACGACGAGTAATTTATACATAATCTAACCTCCGTATTGCATGTGTTGATCTTGTTTTTCATTGTACCACATTAAAGGAAAAAAATGCAGATTAAGCAAAAAAATAAGCGCTGAAATTGAAGGAAGAATGGTTAGAATAACACAAGTTTTACCCGGAGGAACATTCTTCTTCTATACATAAATAACCATTGACACACAAAATATGCTATGATAAACTACTAATTTTGCATACTTGACATGTTACCTGTTTTTGACGTATACTAAACGTGGAATGGTGTGGAAGGAGCGATTATGTATAAAATCGGAGACAAAATCGTATATCCTATGCATGGAGCGGGGGTCATTGAAGAAATCGAAAAGAAGATGATC
>JAVWKI010000111.1:0-5857 GCA_036638575.1 Anaerovoracaceae bacterium
ATGGACGGCTAAAAGGCGTGAGCATTGCACCGGTAAATGAAGAAGGGGTGGTAGATTATGCACACAAGGAATATATTCCTTGTGACACCTTACTTGTAGCTACTGGATTAATCCCTGAGCGGGAGTTAACAGGGAACCTTGATGAGGAAACGGAGGGACTCTTCTTTTGTGGAAATGTGTCTAGGGTGCATGATTTAGCCGATGGCGTTACCTTAGAAGGAATGGAAATCGGTGCAAAGGCAGCGACCTTTGTGTTGCAACGAGAAGAGGAAGAACAGCAAAATATTGATTATGTTTTTTCTAAATTACTTTCAGCGGAATACCTTGCTGAGAAGGAAGGGAAGTCCGCTGATGCAGATCCGGTGGTTTACGGAGGCGAAGTAAGGGGAAATATGGTTTGTACCATTTGTCCTAAGGGCTGTGCGCTATGGGTGGAGCGGGAGCCGTTTTCGGTAAAAGGGCATCAATGCCAAAGAGGAGAGGCCTTTGCCAAGGAAGAGGTTGCTTCACCTAAACGGACGGTGACCACTGTAGTTAAGACAAAGGACGGACGCTTGCTTTCGGTGAGGACCGATAGGCAAATAAAAAAAGCGGAGATTTGGGCAGTAATGAAGGCGGTAAAGCAAATTACGGTGGAGACGCCCATGGAAGTAGGGGATACAATTAGAGAAAACATTGCCGGAACAGGAGCAAAGCTTATTGCGACGGCAAAGCTGGATTGAAACCAAGAATGAGGAAGCGCATCTTTTGATGAAAAAAATCATCTTACGGAAAAAACTATCTTCATCTTGCGGAAAAAAATTTCCAGCAGAAAGAACAATCGGGAGAAAATAAATAAAAAATTCAGAAAAAACAAGAGGAAAAGCACCTAAGGGTAGGAAATTCTCTTGTTTTTTTGAGGAAGGGTTTATCCTTGGCATGAAAATTGCATTAATATAAGCAAAAGAGAATAAAGTTGCGGAAGTCTGAAACGATTTGTGGTATAATGGCAAACAATAAGAATTTAAATTCTAAAGTCTTGGTAATCGTGTAAGTTTATTCGCATCTAAAAAAGAGAAGAAGTTGTAGAAGCGTAACGTCATTAGGGGGACAAAAAAACATAATCTATAATTTTTTCTCATCAGAAAAGCATCGATTTACAAAAGAGAATTGTTATGAATCGTTGAAAATTAAAGATTGCTTAAAGATTATTTTAAGTTTTTAGGTGATTTCTTTAGCATCTGCGATGAATACAAAATACATTAGGCAAGAATATGGATTTTATTCTGTTAAAGCAATACAATGACCTTAATAGATTAGTAAAGAAAGGAAAGGTCCGATGAAAGAGTTAAAAAAAGTAAAAGGAATTAAGGTTGCCCATCGTAAATTAACGGCGGGATTTCAGACGGAAGTGATGCCACCTCCACCTGTTGTTTATGTTTCCTTATCACAGCATTTGGGACCGCCCTGTACCCCTTTGGTTCAAGTTGGGGATAAGGTGGCGGTAGGACAGCCTATCGGAGAATCTGAAGCCTTATTCAGTGCACCGGTTCATGCAACAGTGTCTGGAACGGTACGATCTATACAGACCATTCGTTCTCTCACCGGCGGAGAAGAAAGAGTAATCTTAATTAATTCCGATAAAAAACAAACCCCTTGGGAGGGACTTACGCCGCCAAAGGCAGAGAATAAAGATGAATTTATTGCGGCCATCAGAACCTGTGGTTTAGTTGGCCTTGGTGGAGCAGCATTTCCTACCCACGTTAAATTTAATCCAAAGAACCTAGATGAAGTGGATACCTTAATTGTAAATGGCGCAGAATGCGAGCCATATATTACCTCCGATCACAGAGCAATGTTAGAAGATACGGAGGATATTATAGAAGGAATCCTATTGTTGATGAAGTTTTTGGAACTAAAAAAAGCCTATATTGGCGTGGAATCCAACAAGGAAAATGCCATAGTGAAGCTTAAAAATGAGATTAAAGAAAAAAATGTTCAGGGCATAGAGGTAGTTACCTTGCCGGCAGTTTATCCGCAAGGGGCAGAGCGTGTCTTGGTTTATGAAATTACAGGAAAACCATTGAAAGCGGGACAGCTACCTGCTTCCTTGGGCGTGATTTTGGCCAATGTGAATACCGTATCTACAGTGAGCAAATATTTTAAGACGGGAATGCCACTGGTTTCTAAACGGGTAACCATAGATGGAAGTGCCATTAAAAGACCGAAAAATGTTATGGTGCCAATCGGAACACCGATTTCTGACATTGTAGATTTTTGCGGAGGCTATCAAGCTCCACCAAAAAAAATGATCATGGGTGGACCAATGATGGGAAAAGCGATTTTTTCCGATGATTTCCCAATTATCAAAAACACCAATGCAATTATAGCCCTTTCAGGAGATGAAGCGATTGCACCAAAGGAAACGGCTTGTATCAGCTGCGGAAAATGCTTTAGTGCCTGTCCATTTAACTTAATGCCGTTTGCACTACACAAGGCTTATCGGGTTAATGATGTGGAGAAATTAAAAAAGCTTGATGTAATGGAGTGTATGGAGTGTGGATCTTGTGCCTATGTTTGTCCGGCCAGATTGCCTCTTGGATTTATCAATAAAATTGGAAAGGAATTAGTAAAGGAGGCTAGCAAGAATGATAAAAAATAATGCTTATGATCGCTTGATCGTCTCTTCTGCTCCCCATTTGTTGTCAAAGATGGACACGAGAAAGGTAATGCTTTATGTGATCCTCTCCTTGATTCCTTCTTTGGCGGTAAGTACTTATGTATTTGGAGCAAGAGCGTTGACGCTGACCGTAGCTTGTGTGGCGTTTTGTGTGATTTTGGAGTACCTGTTTAATGTGGTAACCAAGAGAGAGCAGACGGTGCAGGATTTAAGTGCGGTGGTGACGGGAATATTATTGGCATTTAATTTGCCTTCAAACTTTCCGTTTACCTTAGCCTTTGTGGGCTGCCTTGTGGCAATTATTGTCGTAAAACAGTTGTTTGGCGGTGTGGGCAAAAACCTGGTTAACCCAGCAATTGCAGCGAGAGTTGTGCTGCTGGTTTCCTTCCCTTCACAAATGACTAGCTGGCCGGTACCTCGTGGATCGGAGCTGGACACATTGACTGGACCTACCCCCCTTGGGATTCTCAAGGAAGGTGGTGGAGAACTGGCGAGCAATGGAGATCTGTTCTTTGGATTTGTCGGCGGCTCCCTAGGAGAAGTCAGTGCAATTGCATTGCTGATTGGCTTTGCCTTCTTGCTTTATAAAAAAGTAGTTTCTCCACTGATTCCTGTATGTTATATGGGAACTGTGGTATTGATTGCCTTAGCTGCGGGAGTGGATCCTATCTTCCATCTTTGTGCAGGAGGCGTGGTTCTTGGTGCTTGCTTCATGGCGACAGACTATGTAACTAGCCCAATGCTCCCTTTGGGAAAAATTATTTTTGCCATTGGCTGTGGGGCAATGACCATGGCGATCAGACTTTTTGGATCTTATCCGGAAGGGGTTTCCTTCGCGATTTTGTTCATGAATGTTTTGGTCCCTCATATTGATAATCTTTGTATGAAGCTTGTACTGAGAGGAGGCGGAAAAAAATGAAAACAGAAACAAAACTAGAAAAAAAAGAAATCATTATGCCTTCTTTGGTTTTGGTCATTATCTGCTTGGTGGTTACGGCACTGCTTGCAGCAACCTACAGCGTAACAAAACCCAATATTACGGCCAACGAAAAGGCAGTAGAAGAAAAAGCCAAGCTGGCGGTGTTGCCTGATGGCGAAGGTGAAGCTTACAAAACTGCGGTGAAAAGCTATGGTGGAACCTTGTCTGCTATGGTTGGAATTAATCCTAAAGGTGAGATTTGCGGAGTTACGGTGATTTCTCATTCCGATACACCGGGACTAGGAACCAAAGCTATGGATAAAGAATATTTGAAGCAATATAATGGCTTAACGGAACTAAAAGCGGATAGCATTAAGAAGGATCCACAGGTGGATGCCATCAGTGGAGCGACCATATCTTCTAATGCAGTATATCAGTCGGTGAAGGACGCACTAGAACAAAACAAGAATAGCGGAGGTGCGACAAATGAGTAAAAAAACACAAATTTTAACAAAGGGAATCATCAAAGAAAACCCGGTTTTCGTGTTGCTGCTCGGTATGTGTCCTACCCTTGCGGTAACCACTAGCGCAATTAACGGATTGGGTATGGGGGTTTCAGTAATTGCAGTATTGACTTGTTCAAATATTGTTATTTCCATCTTGAAAAAAGCCATTCCCGGCAAGGTGCGTGTACCTTGCTATATTGTGGTGATTGCCGGTTTTGTAACCATTGTACAACTGCTGCTCAAAGCATATATTCCAAGCCTTGATGCATCACTTGGGTTATTTATTCCCTTAATTGTAGTAAACTGTATTATTTTGGGAAGAGCAGAAATGTTTGCCAGCAAAAATTCTATTGTGGATTCAGCGCTGGACGGGATCGGCATGGGTATCGGATTTACCATTGCACTATTTCTCATTGGACTGATTCGAGAGCTTTTCGGTTCAGGGACGATTTTCGGCTATGCCATAATGGGAGAATCCTTTAATTCCATGGGTATTTTTATGCTTGCTCCGGGAGGATTTTTTGTCCTGGCGATTTTAATTGCCTTAATCAATAAGCTGTCTGACGGCAAGGCGATTAAGAAGAAGGAAATCGGTTGTGCAGGCTGTGCCCTTGCAAAGTCTTGTGGCGGTGCATGTGAAAAGGAGGAGAGTAGATAAAATGAAAGAAATAGCAATGATAATGCTCAGCGTAGTATTAGTAGATAACTTCGTACTTTCACAGTTCCTCGGTATTTGTCCATTCCTTGGCGTTTCCAAAAAGATTGATTCGGCAGTAGGTATGGGTGTTGCAGTAATCTTTGTTATGGTTTTGGCAACAGCAGCAACCTGGCCGATACAAACCTATATTTTGACGCCAAATGACTTAGGTTACTTACAGACCTTGGTGTTTATTTTGGTTATTGCTTCATTGGTACAGCTGGTTGAAGTTGCCTTGAAGAAATATGTTCCGGTTTTGCACAAATCCTTGGGCATATTTTTGCCACTGATTACCACCAACTGTGCGGTTCTTGGTGTAACCATTATGAATATTGATGAAGGCTATAACCTAGTTCAGTCTGTTTGCAATGCAGCAGGCGCAGGAATCGGTTTCCTTCTTGCCATGGTAATCTTTGCAGGAATGAGACAAAAACTGGAAGAAAACACCATGATTCCAGAATGCTTCAAGGGAATTCCCATTACGTTAATTTCAGCATCAATTTTATCCTTATCCTTTATGGGATTCAGTGGATTGATTGACGGTATATTTGCATAAAGGAGGGCGCGATGAATATTGTAACACCTGTATTAATTGTTTGCATCATTGCCCTGATTGTCGGCGTGATTTTGACCATTGCGGCTATTGTCATGAAGGTAAAGGTGGACGAGCGATTTGTGGAGATTAGAGAACAGCTTCCCGGGGCCAACTGTGGTGCTTGCGGCTTTGCCGGTTGTGATGACTATGCCAATGCCTTGGTAGGCGATCAGGAGGTAAGTCCATCCCTTTGTACGGTAGGTGGAGGAGATTTGGCTACTGCCATTGCTCAGGTGCTGGGCGTTGCAGCAGGAGATGTGGACCCCATGATTGCTACGGTAATGTGTAGAGGAGATTCTGATGCCAGAAGAAGGCTGATGAAATTTGATAAAAATTACGGCTGTAAGGCGGCAACTTATCTTTATGGTGGCGCGATGGCTTGTAAATATGGATGTCTTGGCCTTGGTGACTGTGAAAAAGTTTGCCCAAAGGATGCCATTACCATCGTAAATAATTTGGCGCAGATCGATCAGAATGCCTG
>JAVWKI010000112.1:0-5826 GCA_036638575.1 Anaerovoracaceae bacterium
TGGCTATGCGGTAATGTATGTTTCTGCAAAAATGCTGGTAGATAAGTCCATGTCAGATGGATTCTTGGTTGGATCAAGAGGATCGGTAGGATCCTCCTTTGCGGCAACCATGTCGGGAATTACAGAGGTAAACCCTTTGGCGCCCCATTATATTTGTCCTCAGTGCAAATATCTTGAATGGGGAGATGAACAGGAATATGACTGTGGTGTTGATATGCCTGAAAAAGCCTGTCCACAATGTGGAAGCAAGCTAGATCAAGATGGATTTTCCATTCCTTTTGAAACCTTCTTGGGCTTTGAAGGGGATAAGGAGCCGGATATCGACCTTAACTTTGCCGGAGAATACCAAGGAACGGCACATAAGTATGTAGATGAAATTTTTGGAGCCAAAAATGTATATAAGGCGGGAACTATCGGAACCATCGCCAGCAAAACCGCCTATGGCTTTGTCATGAAGTATTTTGAAAACAAGGGGCAGCCGGTAAATAAATATGAGCTAGATCGACTGACGGAAAAATGTACCGGCGTGAAGAGGACTACAGGCCAGCATCCGGGAGGAATTATTATTGTTCCCGATGATCACGAGATCTATGAATTTTGTCCGGTACAAAGGCCGGCAAATGATACCAAGACAGACATTATTACCACCCACTTTGACTATCATTCCATCGACAGCAACCTGCTGAAATTAGATATTTTGGGTCATGATGTGCCGTCAATGATCAAACATTTACAAGACATGACCGGGGTGGATCCGCAAAAAGTTCCCCTAAAGGATGAACGTGTAACGGGCATTTTCAATGGGATAGAGGGACTGGATATTCAGGATCCGGAGTATAAATTTACCCATGGAAGCTATGGAATCCCTGAGTTTGGAACAAAATTTGTTCGGCAGATGCTCGATGATACCAAGCCCGATAAGTTTGCAGACCTTGTTCGAATTTCCGGGTTTTCTCACGGAACCAATGTGTGGCTCAACAACGCCCAAGCCTTTATTCGCAGTGGAGAGGCGACCATGAGAGAAGCAATTTCTACGCGAGACGACATTATGAACTACTTGATTCTAAAGGGTCTTCCCAACAAAGAAGCCTTCAACATTATGGAAAAGGTGCGAAAGGGAAAAGGGGTAACCGAGGAGAGAGAGGAGCTGATGCGACAAAACGATGTTCCGGAATGGTATATTGAGTCCTGTAAGCGAATTTCTTACATGTTCCCAAGAGCCCATGCGGTAGCCTATGTGATGATGTCCTATCGAATTGCTTATTATAAGGTCTATCACCCGGCAGCCTTTTATGCGGTTTACTTAACAACAAAAATTGCCGACTTTAACTGGGAAGTGATTCGTAAGGGAAGCAAAGCGGTGTTAGAGCGCATGGAAGAAATTGAACTGAAGGAAAAAAATGCCACGAAGAAGGAAGAAGACGAAGTGACGGTTTTGGAAATTGCTTATGAGCTTTATTCCAGAGGATATCAATTTATGGATCCGGATCTTTCTTATTCAAAGGCCATGAACTTTACCGTCAAAGATGGAAAGGTTGTGGTTCCCTTGTGTGGACTAAATGGCGTGGGAGAAACGGTAGGAAAAGCCATAGAGGCGGAACAAAAAAACAGGCCCTTTGAAACCGTAGAGGATCTGCAAAGTAGGGCAAAGGTGAACAAGACTGCCATTGAATCCTTGCGGCAGAGTGGTGTTCTTGAGGGGATGCCTGAATCAGACCAGCTTTGCATGTTTTAGAAAAGCTTGCAAGCCCAGGGTAGATGTGATATACTGGTCAGTATAAATTAGAAGTTATTTTGAAGAGTGGGCAAAAGCCCACTCTTCTGTATTGTTTAAGGTAGGAATAGATATGGCAAAGAAAAAAATAAAAGAAATCGTTGCCGAGGCTTTGGCTGACTTTCTCAAAGAAGAAGGATATGAGCTATATAATGTTGAATTTGTCAAGGAAGCCAAGGACTGGTTCCTTCGTGTTTACATCGATAAGCAACACAGCCAAGAGACCGACTACATCGGCACAGAGGACTGTGAGAAGGTCAGTCGTTACCTCAGCCAGCGAATGGATGAATTAGATCCCATAGAGCAAAACTATTATTTGGAAGTGTCTTCTCCGGGAATGGACAGAGAACTGATTTTGGACAGACATTTTGAGAAGTTCACCGGAAGACCCATAGACATCAGCTTTTACAAGCCGGTAAACGGGGAGAAGGCGATGACAGGGATTTTGCTTGGCCTGCGAGAGGGAGTTCTTTCGGTTCAAGATGCAACGGGAGCGACAATTGAACTGCCAAGGGAAGAAATTGCAAAAGTAAAATTGGCAGTAGTTTTTTAAAGGAGTAACAAAGATGAACAAAGAATTTATTGAAGCGATTGATCAGCTGGAAAAAGAAAAAGGAATTTCAAAAGAATTGCTTTTTGATGCAATCGAATCGGCTTTAATGTCAGCCTATAAGAAGAATTACGGTGCTGAAGGAAATGTGGAAGTAAAGATCGATAGAGAAAAGGGTGATATTGTAGTAATCACCAAGATGGATGTTGTGGACATGGACGAGATTGAAGATGAAAGCTATCAAATCACCCTTCCTGATGCACAGGACATCGATCCGGACTATGAGATCGGAGATCAGGTACAATTCCAGGTTACACCAAAGGACTTTGGACGAATTGCAGCACAGACGGCAAAACAGGTTGTGGTGCAGCGAATTCGGGAGGCAGAAAGAGGTTTAATCTTTGAAGATTATATCGAAAAAACAGGGGAAGTAATCACCGGAGTAGTACAGCGAAAGAGCAACGAGACCCTGTTCATCAACATGGGCAAGACAGAAGGAATTCTTTCTGCAAAAGAGCAGGTACCAGGAGAAAACTTTGAAGTAAACGACAGAATTAAGGTTTACATCATGGATGTAAAAAACTCCACCAAAGGGCCGCAGGTATTCCTTTCTCGATCCCATCCGGGGCTAGTAAAGCGATTATTTGAACTAGAGGTTCCGGAAATCGAAGATGGAACGGTAGAGATCAAGAGCATCGCAAGAGAAGCGGGCTCAAGAACAAAGATGGCCGTTTATACCGAAGACGAAAACGTGGATCCTATTGGTGCTTGTGTAGGCTCAAGAGGTGCAAGAGTACAAAATATTGTAGACGAGCTATTTAATGAAAAAATCGATATTATTACTTGGAGCGAGGATCCGGTAGTCCTAATCAAAAATGTATTGTCTCCGGCAAAGGTAGAAGAAGTAATCATTGAAGAGGAAGAAAAATTGGCAACAGTGGTTGTTCCGGATTACCAGCTATCCTTAGCCATTGGTAAGGCAGGACAAAACGTAAGGTTGGCAGCGAAGCTTTGCGGATGGAAGATTGACATCAAGAGCCACACCCAGTACTTTGGAGAGGACATTACCGAAGTAGAGGAAGGCGTAGCAGCAGAAGAAGTGCAAGCATCCATTGAGGAAGCTGTGCAGGAGGTTGCAGCAGAGGTTGCCCAACCGGTTGAGGCCACTGAGCCGGAAGGTGAAGAAATCATAGAAATTATAGAACATGCGGATGAAGCAGAGGAAATCATAGAAATTGAAGAATAAAGTACCAATGAGAAGGTGCGTTGGATGTATGGAGTCCAAGCCAAAAAAAGAATTAATCAGAATTGCGGCCTATGAGGGAGAGACTACCTTAGACCTGTCTGGAAAGGCAAAGGGAAGAGGCGTTTATCTTTGTCCTGACGAAAAATGTTTGGCTCTTGCAAAGAAGAAGAATGCTTTAAGGCGAGGGTTTGAAATGGACATATCGGCAGAGCAAATGGAAAAGTTATTTGAGGAGCTTGCAGAATATGAGAAAAAAGATTGATAGCTATCTAGGGTTTGCAAAGAAATCCGGGAACTTGGTTTCCGGTGCAAATACCTGTACGGTAACTGCTACACGGGGAAGAGTAAAGCTATTGATCATTGCAGAAGATATTGCAGAAAACAGTAGGGAAAAAATGATTAAATTGGCACAGTCCAAGAATATCCCCTATGTTATCTACGGTTTATCCGATGAACTTTCGCGGATAACGGGAACTTCAGGAAGAAGTGTTTTCGGCATTACCGATAGAAATTTTGCACAAACGATAGCAACAGTAATTGAAGCAGAGAAATTAACAGAGAAGGAGGTGTTCTAATGACAATCAAAATCAGTGAACTGGCAAAGGAACTTGAAATCGCCGGTAAGGAACTAGTTGAAAAGGCAATATCCATGGGGATAGAAGTGAAATCAGAGGACAGTGACCTAAAAGAGATTGACGCGAAGACACTTAAAAATACAATTATGGCAAAACGAAAAAAAGAAGCCGAGACAAAGATCGTAAAAGTTGCGGCAAAGAAATCAGAAGATGATAAAGATAAGGAACCAAAGGTGCAGGTAAAGGCAGCAAAAGTGAAGCCGGCAGCACCGGAAAAAGTAAAGGCAAAACCGGTGAAAGCAGCACCGGCGGTAAAGGCAGCAGAAAAAACTGCAGCAGCAAGACCGGGAACCCCGTTACCAAAGAGTGCAGGCGGCAAGCCACCAATTGGCAAGCCACTACCAAAGAACGCAGTGGTTGCGGAAGAATCAAAAAAAGAAGAGGAGCCTATGGTGCATAAAGAAACAGAAACAAAGAAACCTGAAGCGAAAAAGGCAGCAGCACCGCAAAAGGTGGAAGAAGCAAAGAAACCTGAAGTAGCAAAGAAGGCAGAGCCGGCGAAGAAAGAAGCAGAACCAAAGAAGGAAGCTGCGGTAAAGGCGGAAGCTGTAGCAAAACCGGAAGTTGTTGAAAAGAAAGCTGGCGAAGGGGAGAAAAAAGGACCTGCGCCAAAGAAACATCCGGAAAAAGAAAAAGAAAAAAATAAATTCAACAAGATTGAAAACAAAGGGGCAAAGAAGCCACCAAGATCTTTAGAAAAGAAGGCAAAGAAGAAGCACGTGAAGCAAAAACCTATGCCGGAACCGGAAGTGGAAGCAGAACCATTACCAGTAGGAACAAAGGTGGTTAATGTACCAATTACCATTGCAGGATTCTGTGAGCAGGTTGGTGTAACCGTTCCAAAGGTAATTTTGACCTTGCTAAAAATGGGTGTGGTGGCAAACCAGAACCAAAATATTGATGAAGTAACGGTAGCAACCCTTGCTGATGAAATGGGCATTCAGGTGGTTATCGGAAAGGTTGAAGAGGAAGAGATCGAAGAAGGACTAGAACTATTTGAAGACAGAGATCACGATCTGAAGCCTAGACCACCGATTATTACAGTAATGGGACACGTTGACCATGGTAAGACCTCTTTGCTAGACGCAATCAGAAAAACAAATGTTACCTCCCAAGAATCAGGTGGAATCACCCAGCACATTGGTGCATCGGAAGTAGAGATCAATGGACAGAAAATTGTCTTCCTCGATACACCGGGACATGAGGCGTTTACTGCCATGAGAGCAAGAGGTGCGGATATTACCGACATCGCCATCCTTGTTGTAGCAGCAGATGACAGCGTTAAGCCACAGACAATCGAATCCATCAGCCATGCTAAGGCTGCTGGCGTACCGATTATCGTTGCGGTAAACAAAATTGATAAGCCGGGAGCAAATCCGGAAAGAGTTAAGCAGGACCTAACCGAACATGGAATCATTGTTGAAGAATGGGGCGGAGATGTAATCAGCGTGCCGGTATCAGCAAAGACCGGTGAAGGAATTGTTAACCTTTTGGAAATGGTTCTGTTACAGGCAGAAGTATTAGAATTGAGAGCAAATCCAAACAGACATGCTATGGGTACGGTTATTGAAGCCAGACTAGACAAGGCAAAAGGGCCGGTTGCGTCACTTCTTGTAACCAA
>JAVWKI010000113.1:0-5813 GCA_036638575.1 Anaerovoracaceae bacterium
ACTTTATCCACAAAACAAGCTATACTAATAAGAAATCGTACCAAGGAAGCATTTGCTCTATGACGAGCTTATGCTTTTTTCTATTATTAAGGAGAGAGAATGAACTATAACGAATCAAAGATAAATCCTCAAATTGTTCAAGCAGTAACAGAAATAGGTTTTACCGAAATGACACCGATCCAGGCACAGGCAATTCCTGTTTTAATGAAGGGACAAGACATTATCGGCCAGGCACAAACCGGCACAGGTAAAACTGCAGCCTTTGGAATCCCTACTATTGAACGAATTGACCTAGACTCAAAGGTGGCACAGGCAATTATCCTTTGCCCTACCAGAGAGCTTGCGATACAGGTCACTGATGAAATGAGGAGATTTACCAAATATACTCATGGAATTAAGCTTGTTCCCGTGTTTGGCGGTCAGGATATGGACAAACAAATCAAAGCAATCAAGGGAGCACAAATTGTTATCGGAACTCCCGGCAGAGTGATGGACCACATGAGAAGGAGAACCTTAAAGCTTTCCAACATCAAGATGGTTGTTTTGGATGAAGCGGACGAAATGCTGAACATGGGATTCAGAGAAGATATTGAAACCATATTGACGGACGTTCCTGCAGACAGACAAACTGCCTTATTTTCGGCAACAATGCCTAAGGCAATTATGGATATTACCAACAAATACCAGCGTAATGCCGTACATATCAAAACTGCACAAAAGGAATTGACGATTCCTCGAATTGAGCAATATTACTTCGAAATTCGAAGTGTAGAAAAAACCGATGTCCTTTGTCGTCTACTGGATTATCATAATCCAAAGAGAACCTTAATCTTTTGCAAAACCAAGCGAGGAGCAGATGCCCTTGCAGGAGATCTTAAGGCCAAGGGATATCACGCAGAGCCCCTTCACGGAGATTTGTCTCAAGGACAGAGAAATGCGGCAATGGCACAATTCAGACATGGTAAGGCCAATATTCTCATTGCAACGGATGTTGCGGCTAGAGGAATTGACGTAGATGATGTAGAGGCAGTATTCAATTTTGACATTCCCATGGAAGAAGAATATTATGTTCACCGAATCGGCAGAACCGGCAGAGCAGGTAGAGAAGGGAAGGCCTTTACCTTTGTTGTAGGTAAGGAAATTTATAAACTGAAGCATATTGAAAGCTACTGTAGAACAAAGATCACAAAGGGAACACTACCTTCTGCAACAGCAGTAACCAAAACCAAGTCAGACAAAATCCTAAACCAAGCATTGCGCGTAGTGAAAAAGCAAGATCTGGGCGACATGAAAAAGTTAATTCGCAAAAAGCTCGAAGAGAACGGCTCCACAGTAGAGGATTTAGCAGCAGCATTTTTAAAGATGCAAATGGGTGATGATATTGCAGAAATCGTAGAAGTAAAGCACGAATACAATCATCAAAGCCGTAAGGGTAACCGAAAAAACGGCAGAAACAAAGGCTATCGAGGACGGAAAGGGCGTTGACAGACCGAAGGGTTTTTGATAAACTAGAACCATTGTTAAGAGAATACCAATAGAGCAGAAACGGAGAAAATTATGAAAAGAATAAAGACTTTAGAAACAAGAAATTTAGCAGAAACAGCTAAAAAATGTGGTTGCGGTGAATGCCAAACATCATGCCAGTCAGCTAGTAAAACTTCATGCAGTGTTGCAAATCAGCAGTGCGAACAGGCAAAGAAGTAAATATAGCACTTTCGTCGCTGCTCACCCGCAGCGACTTTTTATTTTTTTAAGAAACGGAGAAATGATGATTCATCAATACAAATTAAACGGATACAATATTGTCATTGATATTAACAGTGGTTCAATCCATTCCGTGGATGATACTACCTATGATATTATTGAACATTATGAAAGCGGTGATTTTTCTAAATTTTCCAAAAAGGATCTGGATGAAATTTTACCGGAAATTGAAGCGCTGAAGGCAGAAGGGAAATTGTTTTCCCAAGACCTGTTTTATGATATGGCCCAAGAATTTAAACAAAGACAATCCGTGGTAAAGGCAATGTGCCTTCATGTAGCCCACGATTGCAATATGGACTGTCAATACTGCTTTGCCGGCAAAGGAGAATATCAAGGGGAAAAGTCTCTGATGAGTTATGAAACAGGGAAAAAAGCCCTTGATTTTTTGGTGGAAAATTCCGGAAGCAGAAAAAATTTAGAAGTGGATTTTTTTGGCGGAGAACCGTTGATGAACTGGCAAGTGGTAAAAGACCTAGTTGCCTATGGGCGGACCTTTAGCAACAAAAATTTCCGATTCACCCTAACGACTAATGGCTTACTTCTGGATCAGGAGGTCATTGATTTTACTGCCAAGGAAATGAGCAATGTGGTTATTTCCCTAGATGGACGAAAATCTGTAAACGATCAGATGCGAAACACTAAGGTAGGAGGAGGCACCTACGACTTGGTCCTTGATCGGTTCAAAAACCTTGCTGATTCTAGAGGCCAAAAGGATTACTACATGCGCGGAACTTATACCGCAAATAATCTGGATTTTGCCGAAGATGTATTACATATGGCAGACCTAGGATTTAAGGAGCTTTCCATTGAGCCGGTTGTTGCAGACAGCAAGGCAGCTTATGCCTTAAACGAAAGTCATTTACCAAAACTATTTGAACAGTATGAGCATCTTGCTACAGAGATGATCAAAAGAAGAAAGGAGGGAAGAGGCTTTACCTTCTACCACTATATGATCGATTTAACCGGAGGACCTTGTATTTCCAAGCGGGTGTCCGGCTGTGGTGTCGGTACTGAATATTTGGCGGTAACTCCGGAAGGGGAGATTTATCCATGCCATCAATTTGTTGGCGATGATCACTACCTTTTGGGAGACCTGGATAAGGGCATTACCAATAGCCAGGTGCTAGAGGAATTTAGCCAGTGTAATGTTTACGCCCACGAGGAATGTAAAGACTGCTTTGCACGTCTTTATTGCAGCGGAGGCTGTGCTGCCAACGCCTATCATTCTACCGGAAGCGTAAATGGTATTTATGAATTTGGATGTCAGCTGCACAAAAAAAGAATTGAATGTGCAATCATGATGAAAGTAGCAGAGTTGGAGGAGCAATGCATTTAATAAGAGATTACAAAAATGATTTAAGGGATGAATTTAGAGGTTATAACGGAAAACGCATGGCCAAAGATATTATGGCCGGAATAACAGTTGCAGCAGTTGCCCTACCATTGGCCCTTGCCTTTGGTGTAAGTTCTGGCGCCACTGCGGCAGCCGGACTGGTAACAGCAATTATCGGTGGAATCATCATTGGTGCCTTCTCGGGAGCATCATTTCAGATTTCCGGTCCAACCGGAGCGATGACCGCAATTTTGGTTACCTTGGCAGCGAAATTTGGTATGGAAGGAATTCTCATTGCCTGTTTCTTTGCCGGCATCATCTTAGTCGTTGCCGGAATCTTAAAGCTAGGAAGAATGATTTCCTTTATTCCATCTTCGGTAATCACAGGGTTTACCTCAGGAATCGCATTAATTATCGCACTGGGACAGCTTGATAATTTCTTCGGCGTCCAATCCAAGGGAGATTTGGCTATTGCTAAGTTTTTCTCTTACTTCACTGAACCCTTCAATCCTAATTGGCAGGCGGTGATTATTGGCGTTGCGGTAATTTTGATTATGATCCTTTGGCCCAAAAAATTAAACGGATATTTTCCTTCTTCCTTGCTTGCATTGATTATTATTTTGATTTTCAATCATTTTGCAAACTTTGATGTGGCTACCGTAGGAGAAATTCCAAAATCTCTCTTCCTTAGCGATCGTTTATCCTTGACCGAAATTCCTTGGAATAAGTTTTGGGATCTCTTCGTTCCTGCACTTTCTATTGCTGCACTAGCAATGATCGAAAGCCTTCTTTGTGGTGCTTCTGCAGGCAAGCTCAAGCATGAAAAGCTTAACGGAGATAGGGAACTGGTTGCCCAGGGACTTGGAAATATGATCATTCCGTTCTTTGGTGGTGTTCCTGCTACGGCAGCAATTGCCAGAACCAGTGTGGTGATTAAGTCCGGAATGGAAACACGTCTGTCCGGAATCGTTCACTCTCTTGTCCTTCTCCTATCGATGTTTGTTTTGTCTCCGGTAATGTCGGCAATTCCACTTTCTGCACTTTCAGGAGTGTTGATTGTAACCGCATGGAGAATGAATGACTGGGAAAATATTCATTATATCTTTAACCATAAATTCAAGAGCGGCATTGCCAAATTTTTCATTACCATGGCTGCCACCGTTGTGTTGGATTTAACTCAGGCAATCATCATCGGCGTTGCTTTTTCTGCTGTACTCATTGTGGTAAAAATCACCGATATTGATATTAATATTGCAGAAATTGAACCTAAGAGACTAGAAACCATTGGAATTAATCTACCAAAGGTATCCAGCAAAATTCGCGTTGCCTATTTGACTGGAACGATCTTCTTTGCAGTAATTGATAAATTGAAAAACCAGCTTTCCCTATTATCCGATACTGAGATTTTGATTTTGTCCATGCGTGGAGTTCCAGTAATTGATTTATCCGGTATTCAAGGACTTTTGGAATTGGTGACAGAATTGCAAGAAAGCGGAATGACCGTGATGCTCACCAGTGTACAACCTAAGGTTTTAGAAGAGCTTGAGCGTGGTGGAGTAATTGAACGCATTGGAAAAGAACATATTTTCGATAGTGCGGAAAATGCAATTGTGCAAGCACACGTTGAGATATAATTAATTTTGTCGTATAATATACAAAGCACCAAAAAAATTCAAGTAGAGAAATGGAGAAAAGAGATGAAAAATGTTATGGTTTGCGTCACACAGCAAAAAACTTGTGACCGGTTAATCAAATATGGCAAAGAAATCTTAGAAAAAGAAGAAGGTGAATTGTTTATTATTCACATTGCCCATTACGAATTTAAATTTTTAGGACAGTCTGAGGAAGGGGATGCACTGGAATACCTATACCAAAAAGCTTTGGAATATGGTGCAAATCTAACGGTTGTGCGTTCCAATAATGTTTTGGCCACCCTGGTTGATCTTGTGGAAAAAAACAGTATCGATCAGGTCATCTTGGGAGAATCCAGAGAAATTAAGACAACCAACAATATGGTGGAAGGGTTCCGAAAGATGATCGATGGGAAGGCAGAGCTACTCATCGTTCCTAGCCACTAATTTTTATCCTATTTCAAGTCAATAATTGTAACTTCAGGAACAGAAAATAACCTTGCAGGTGCCTTCGTTGTACCAAGGCCACGATTAACATAAAGCGTGGTCTTCGCAAGGTTATTTATTTCAAACTTACCTTGAATATATTTCTTACCTAAATCCGGCAAATATCGCGGCTCAACAAAGGGAAGCTTTACTTGCCCTCCATGGGTATGCCCGGAAATCATTAAATCCACAGGGCTATTCATAATCTTATCAATTACATCCGGCTCATGACAGGCAACAATATTGTATGCACCTAGCGGGTTTTCATTGACTACGCTTGCATTACCATACCCAATAAGGTAATCATCTACACCGGTTAAGGTAACATTGCTTTCTTTAAACTGTACCGATTGATTGACCAATACGCGAAAACCACCGGCGTCCATAACTCCCACATATTCATTTTCGGCACCACCACCATAGTCATGGTTTCCAAATACTGCAAATTTCCCTTTTTTGGCTTTTAGTTCTGCCAAGGCTGCGGAAATTTTTTGATCATCTCCCTCATAGGTACTAAATTCATCAAATAAGTCGCCCAAAAACACAATAATATCCGGGTTACTTTCATTAATTAACTTTACCGCCTTGGAAAAATCTTC
>JAVWKI010000114.1:0-5802 GCA_036638575.1 Anaerovoracaceae bacterium
CATTGAAAAGGGTGATAAAATTCAAATGAATAATGCGATAAAAAAAGTTTTTACGAACTCAATATTGTTTTCTCTTGGTGTTATTGCAAGTAAGGCTATTGGATTTATAATGTTGCCTATATACACCCATTTTTTAACCAGTGAAGAGTATGGTGTTGCAACCACAGTTGTAGCTTTTATTGGTACGTTTAGTGTTGTGTTTACACTTTCGTTGCGTTCTGCAATAATGCGATTTTATAACGAATACAAATGCGAATCCGAAAGGCAAAAATTCATCGGATCAATAATCGGTTGTGTGATAATTAATAGTGCCTTAATGGGGGCTACTTTACTTATTTTTAAAGACCTACTTATCAATGTTTTTTTCAATGGCATAGACTTCTATCCGATGGTTTTAATGGGAGTCATCGCATTATTTTTTGATTCCATATATTCTATTTATCAGAGTACCATACAAGCAAAGCAAGATGGAAAGAAGTATATGAGAAATAGTGTTGCATATTTGTTGGTAGTAGCAACTTTAAATTCTTTTTTTATAATTGTACTTAAGATGGATGCAAGTGCGATGGTGCTAGGAACACTTTGTGCTAATATCGCCTTTTCCCTTTACGGGGCGTATAATTTATTGAATGATAAAATAATGAAAGTCAATTTTAATAAAAATTATATTGTAAAAGCACTAAAATATTCATTGCCAATATTGCCACATGACCTATCAAATACGATAGGTACATATCTTTCTAAAATAATACTCAATACGAATATTTCCTATGCATCATCAGGGTTATTTACTGTTTCTTCACAGATAAGTTCAATTATGAACCTTGTGCAAGCATCAATAAATTTGGCTTTTCGGCCATGGTTTAACGAAGAAATACAAAAAGGAGAAGGCGGTAGAAAAAACATAAAACGTTTTTCTATTATAACTTTTTCCCTTTATAGTGCAGCAAGCATCATTATTTCTTTTTTTAGTCAAGAATTACTGTATTTTTTGGTGCCACAAGAATATCATGAGGCGTGGAAAATAACGCCTATCTTATTATTCTCATTGGTAATCAGCTTTATATACTACATCCATGTTCTAACAATTATGTACAATGTTAAGGCGAGCAGATTCGTTTCAATCTGTTCAATATCAGGATGCGTTACAAATATACTATTGGCATATGTTTTGGTTCCATATATCGCCGCTTGGGGAGCAGCTATGGCAAATTTGGGTTCACAAATGGTTTTGGTAACGATTACAGTTATGTTTAGTAGGAAAGTAGAGAAAGTAGATTTTGGACTGAGTATTATGATTAGGCAAGCGATATTTATCGTAGTAATTATGTTTATAGGCTTATTTCCGTCATACAAGTTTGACATATATGGGATTAACTGGGCGAATATAACTTTTAAGCTTTCAGTAATATTATTAAGTATTGTTATTGTATTTTGGAAAGAAAAAAAATATGTTTTTAATGTGTTAAAAGAGATAAAACTTAAAAATATGAAAAGAGGAAAGTAAACCATGTTCAACAATAAAACAATATTAATCACAGGGGGAACCGGAAGCTTTGGTAATGCGGTTCTTGACCGGTTTTTGACCACAAATATTGGAGAGATTCGTATCTTTTCCCGCGATGAAAAGAAGCAGGATGATATGCGCCATCTCTACCAGGCTAGGTTTCCAAAGGAAAGTGAAAAGATTAAGTTTTACATTGGCGATGTGCGAGATTTGGCATCGGTGAAGAATGCCATGCATGGCGTAGACTATATCTTCCATGCGGCAGCATTGAAGCAAGTGCCATCTTGTGAGTTCTTCCCTATGGAAGCGGTGAAAACCAATATAATCGGCACGGACAATGTCTTAACGGCAGCCATAGAGGCGGGGGTGAGTAAGGTCATCTGCCTATCTACAGACAAGGCAGCCTATCCGGTCAATGCCATGGGTACGTCCAAGGCCATGATGGAGAAGGTTTTTGTGGCCAAGGCCAGAACCGTAGACCCGGAGAAAACCCTCATTTGCGGAACCCGTTACGGCAATGTCATGTGTTCTCGTGGTAGTGTAATTCCGCTGTTCATTGAACAAATTAAGGCAGGGAAGCCACTAACGGTAACGGAACCGAAGATGACCAGATACATTATGAGCCTTGAGGAGGCGGTAGATTTGGTGATCTATGCCTTTGAGCATGCCCAGAGCGGGGACATTATGGTGCAAAAAGCACCGGCTTGTACCATTGGAGATTTGGCACAGGCGGTAAAGGAGCTCTTCCATGCAGAGGAGGAAATACAGGTTATCGGGATTCGTCATGGGGAAAAGCTTTATGAAGCCTTATTGACCAGAGAAGAATGTGCCAATGCGGTGGATCTAGGCGGTTTCTTTAAGGTTTCTGCAGATAAGCGGGATTTAAACTATGATAAATACCTTAGTGAGGGCATGGGCAGCAGCACCATGCGCTATGAAGAATATACGTCGGACAACACAGAACAGCTAACGGTAGCAGAAGTCAAGGAAAAGCTGCTAAGCTTAGCATATATTCGTGATGAAATCAAGGCATGGGAGGAACGATAATGAAGCTACTGATTACCGGAGCCAAGGGCTTTGTGGGGAAGAATTTAATTGCACAGCTCAATAATATTAAGGAGGGGAAGGCGAAGAATACCAAGCTGACCTCAGATTTAACCATTTATGAATATGATGTGGATACCAATCCGGAGCTACTGCCACTGTATACCAAGGACTGTGATTTTGTCTTTCATTTGGCAGGGGTAAACCGGCCGGAAAACCCGGAAGAGTTTATGGCGGGCAATTTTGGTTTCACCTCTACCTTACTAGAAGCCTTAGAAAAAAACCAAAACAAGGCGCCGGTATTGATTACCTCTTCTATTCAGGCGGAGCAAGACAATCCTTATGGCAAGAGCAAGAGAGAAGGAGAGAAGCTACTGTTTGATTATGGCAAGAAAAATGGAGTGAAAACCTTTGTCTACCGCCTACCCAATGTTTTTGGGAAATGGTGTAGACCAAACTACAACAGTGCGGTAGCGACTTTTTGTCATAATATTGCAAGGGGCAAGGAAATTACGGTAAACGATCCGGAGGTAATGATGAACCTTGTCTATATTGATGATGTGGTGGCAAGCTTCATTTCTAGACTGGAGAACCTTGCACAATACAGCCTGCAAGAATGTAGTGAAACCTTTCAGCAGGTAGAGCGAGTACATCAGGTGAAGTTGGGAAGAATCGTTGAGCTGCTTTACGCATTTAAGGAAAGCAGAAGCACCCTTGCTGTTCCTAACTTTGCAGATGCCTTTGAAAAAGCACTATATAGCACTTATCTTAGCGATCTGCCTACCGATGAATTTAGCTATCCACTAAAGATGAATGTAGATGAACGGGGAAGCTTCACAGAACTGATTAGAACTGCAGATAGAGGACAGTTTTCCGTAAATATTTCAAAACCCCATATTACCAAAGGAAACCATTGGCATCACACCAAGAATGAAAAATTTGTGGTGGTCAGCGGCAAGGGACTAATTCAGTTTAGAAAAATTGGAACTGAGGAAGTAATCGACTATCATGTCAGCGGGGACAAAATTCAGGTGGTGGATATTCCTACAGGCTATACCCATAATATTATCAATGAAGGAGATACAGACCTAGTTACCTTCATGTGGTGCAATGAGTGCTTCGATCCGGAAAACCCGGACACCTATTTTGAGGAGGTTTAAATGGGAAAACTGAAATTAATGACCATTGTGGGCACTAGGCCGGAAATCATCCGTCTAGCCGCAGTGATAAAAAAATGCGATCAATATTTTGATCAGTTACTGGTACATACCGGTCAGAATTATGACTATGAATTAAATCAAGTATTCTTTGACGATCTAGGCCTTCGGGCACCGGACTTCTATTTGGATGCAGTAGGGGCAGATCTAGGGGAAACCATAGGAAATATTATTGCCAAGGCATACAAGCTACTAGCAGAACAAAAACCCGATGCCCTATTGATCCTAGGGGATACCAACTCCTGCCTATCGGCCATTGCTGCCAAGCGCCTACATATCCCTATCTTTCACATGGAAGCGGGCAACCGCTGCTTTGATGAATGTCTTCCGGAAGAAACCAACAGAAGAATTGTGGACCATATTGCCGATGTCAACCTTTGTTACAGTGAGCATGCCAGAAGATATTTAAACTTCGAGGGAACAGCCAGAGAACGAACCTATGTAACCGGCTCTCCCATGGCCGAAGTGCTGCACAATAACCTAGAGCAAATCAAGGCATCCAATATTTTGGACAAACTAGGACTAGAGCAAGGCAAATATATTTTGCTTTCTGCCCACAGAGAAGAAAACATCGACAATGAGCAAAACTTCTTTAATTTGATGAATGCAGTAAATGCAATGGCAGACAAATATGACCTGCCGATCCTTTACTCTTGCCATCCAAGAAGTGCCAAATATATTGAAACCAGAGGCTTTAAGTTTGATCCAAGAGTAATCCAAAACAAGCCACTGGGATTCCATGATTACAACAACCTACAAATGAACGCCTTTGCAGTAGTATCAGACAGCGGAACCTTACCGGAAGAATCCAGCTTCTTCCTCTCTGTAGAGCGGCCATTCCCGGCAGTGTGTATTCGTACCTCTACAGAGCGGCCGGAAGCTCTAGACAAGGGAAACTTCATTCTAGCGGGAATTACAACAGAGCAGGTGCTACAGGCAGTAGATACAGCAGTAGAAATGAACCAAAACAAAGATTACGGAATACCCGTTCCAACCTACACCGATGAAAATGTTTCCACCAAGGTAGTGAAGATCATTCAAAGCTATACCGGTGTGGTAAACAAAATGGTGTGGAGAAAGTATTAAGATTGTTAAGTTATATAGGAACATTTTTTGCGGAAAAATTGTATTGGAATCAAGAAACGTTATATATAGATAACTAGTATTTATGAAGGAGTAAAAAAGATTGATTAAATATAAAAAGATCATTTCATTAGGTTATTTTTGTTCGCCAGCATTGGAAATCAAGCGGGAGGGGTTGCGTATAGCAAGTTTTCCATTTGATTGGCTAATTATTCCTGATTTTCAGACATTATTATTTCTAATTGAAAGTAAATTTGAAGATTTTATGACCCCAAAATATTTTTATCAGTTTAAAAGTAACCCAAGTTATTATAAAAATATAAAATACAATATTGACTTTTATCATGACTTCAATCCATTTATCCCATTTGCAAAACAAATTGATGAAGTTTCACAAAAATATACTCGCCGTATTAATCGGTTTTATGAAGAAATTCAAGAGCCTACATTATTCATCAGATATGTTAGTTCGTATGGAGAGATAGAATATATTGAAAAAAATTACGATTATGTAATGAATGTACTAAAAACTTTCAATTCTTCCAATGATATAATTTTTGTTGCTAACAGCGAAGACCTTAAAGATAACCTTGTTAAAAGTAGTATTCTTAAAGTTTGGACTGTAAATAAAGACAAGAATGATACGGTATCACGCGAGTTCCTAAAAGTGAATGAGGACCTGGAAAAATATATTTTGGAGCATGTTAGTTTTGAAAATAATAATAAGTATAAGAGTATAGAGACAAAAAAAAGTTTTATTAATCGTGTTTATAAAAAAGTAAGATTAAAATTAAACCTTCACTATCACCATAAGTTTAAAGTTTAAAAGACAAGGAAATTGTTGTTGGCGTAGTGGGCCTAGGCTATGTAGGACTGCCCCTTGCGGTAGAAAAGGTAATGCTGTGTTTAAGACCAAAAACACACCAAAGGTTGTAGGTGGTGTAGGCACAG
>JAVWKI010000115.1:0-4848 GCA_036638575.1 Anaerovoracaceae bacterium
TGAATTCTCCATACATGGTTACCATATCGTCTTCTAAAATTCTAGATGCCCCTGATGGTGGAATATATATTGTATATACCACATCATCATAATATGACCCGTATGTACCCGCATTCGTACTTATTCTATATACATTTCCATAAGTAGATTCCTGCACCTGAAGCACTCTTCCCGTAAACTGAAAACACTGACCTACATACGAATCAGGATTTCTGGCAAGCTCAGTATAGTCGGCATTTCCACAACGAGAAATATAGTCTTGCTTCTTTTCTTCTTCCGTCTGCTGCGGTTGTGGCGCCGGTGCCGGTGCTTTTGGCTCTTCTTTTTTCGAGGTTTCTGCCGTTGTTTTTTTCTTAGCTTCCAGGCCTTTGATTTTTACATCACCCTTTTTGCCTTTGTAGGAAATCGTATAGGTTTTCGTCTTGTCTTTTTCTAATTTTGACGGATTTTCTACCTTCCACCCCGATAACACAGATTTTGTATTCCCATTTTTATCTTTTTCCGATACACTTAGCCCATCATTTTTCTCATCAATCATTGTGCCCTCTGTATAGCTTCCAAAGTAAGAGACAACCAGCTCTCCGCTTTTACTTTCGGTAGGGATTATGCCCAATATAATAATTACTAGGAGTATGCTGCCAATGATACAAAACGCCTTCTTTTTCTTATCTAGTTTTTTGAAGCTCTCTTTTAATCCCTTGGTTTTTTCCTTTAAATCGCTTTTTATCCCCTGCTCAAGCTTAGTCGAGTCTTCCCTAAGGGCTTCCCCTATGGATTGCTGCTGTTCACCTGCCGCTTCTCCCTGTAAGTCAATCGGGCTTTCTCCCTCCGGTTCAGTGGTGGGCGAGTCTTCATTTTCAGTAGGCTCCATCTGATTATTTTCTTTTTCCATAATCACTTTGGTTATTTGTTTTGCCACTTCTTCAATTTCTTTTGCTTGTTCCTCTCCATAAGGAATTACTTTCTCCAAACCCGTCAGTTCAAGCTTCAGCTTATAGTTTCCCAAAAAGTCATTTTCAATAGAAGCTTTTTTAATCTCTGAATAATTCCATTGTTCCTCACCAATCAAGAGATGCTTGTCATAAAAACAAACCTCTTGTTCTCCAAAAATAATCTTAATTTCCATATTTCTCCTCCTCAAAAATCAACGCAAGTACTACCCATCTCTTCGTTCAGGTTCATCCGTCTTCTGCTTTAATTACGCTCTGCCTAACGATGGGATTTATTTACACCTCCTTTGCTTTTCTTCTTGCAATCATACCAAAGTCACTGTACAAATATATCCCCAGAGATGTATTTTTTTGAGGGTTATCGTGAAATATTATCTATTTTTCGTATTGCTTCAATATTTTCTCTATGAATTGTTTGTATTCTTCTCTAACCTGCTCAGGGCCTTCAATTTCTACATCCGAACCAAGGCCTGCTACCCATCCAAAAAATTGCGGGCTTATGGATACCATAATCTTTATGCTAAAATGCTCTTTGTCTACAGGAATAATCATCGTCTCCTTGGAAAATCTATCCAGGATAACCCCGATCAAATTATTCTTGCACACCAAGTGAACCTTTTCGTCATAGCCGCCATACATACCAAAAGTTTTTTGAACAAAAAGTGGTAGGTTGAAATGATCAAAGAAATCCTTGCCTCTACGTTTATCTGCCAGCGTTTCTGCTTGCTGAATTTTATCTACACGATAATGCTTAATTTTTTGCGCTTCCTCTGAATAGGCAATCAGATAATAATTTTCATCATTCCAGGTTAGCGCCCAAGGACTTACTACATAATAATCTCCCGCTTTTTTGGGTACCAATTCTTTTTTCATCGTCCATTCGGTATATTGAAATTTAATTTTTTTATCGGACAGGATCGCGGTATAAATTTCATCCACATTATAGTAGATCATTTCGTTCTTTGTCTTTACCCGGTTATAAATAAACACTTCTCGATGAAGCTGCTTTGCCTGCTCTTCACCGGTAAGCTTCTCCAATTTCTTAATTAATTCCCGCGACTTTTTTTCTGTAATAAACTTTGAGGATTGAACCGCATCGACCATGAGCTTCAATTCAGGAAGCTCAAATTCTCTAGTGCCAATATAGTATCCCGGATCCTTTCCTCCCATATTTTGCAATATGTCCAATCCAAATTCTTTTAAGGTTTCGATATCACTATAGATGGTCTTTCGATCTATGGAGTAGCCATAGTGCTTCAATAGATTTCCTATGGTTGTTGCAGACAGTACATGGTCCTCATCACTCTTTTCTAGAAGTATTTTCATAATATACAAGGTCTTTAATTTATTTACTGAAAAACGCATCTTCTTCCCTCCACTTTTCAACTATTACTTATTCGCCATTTTATCATAAGTATTCTATTCATGGTTGTTTTTTTTTATTACCGTTTCCGTTAAACCACACATTAAAAAACCCTTGCAATTCAGTGTTTGCAAGGGTTGTCTTATTTTTTGTTACTATTCAAATTCTATGGTTGCAGGCGGTTTTCCGGTGCAGTCGTAGAGGACACGGTTGACGTGGTCTACTTCGTTGATGATTCGATTGGTGACTTTTTCTAGGACCTCCCACGGAATCTTTGCGGATTCTGCGGTCATGAAGTCGGAGGTGGTCACGGCACGAAGGGCTACTGCATAATCATAGGTTCTAAAGTCGCCCATTACGCCTACCGAACGCATGTTGGTTAGGCCGGCGAAGTACTGACCCAGATCCCGATCCACTCCTGCGGCGGCAATCTCTTCACGATAAATGAAGTCTGCCTCCTGAACAATTTTAATTTTTTCCGGGGTGACCTCGCCTACAATTCTAATGGCAAGACCCGGTCCCGGGAATGGCTGTCTGAAGACTAGGTAGCCCGGAATGCCTAGTTCTAAGCCGGCTTTGCGCACCTCATCCTTGAATAGCATGCGCAATGGCTCAATAATTTCTTTGAAGTCCACATAGTCAGGAAGGCCGCCAACGTTGTGATGAGATTTAATCACGGCACTGTCTCCCAGTCCGCTTTCAATCACATCCGGATAGATCGTTCCTTGAACAAGGAAGTCTACCGCACCAATTTTTTTGGCCTCTTCTTCAAATACGCGGATAAATTCTTCTCCGATGATTTTTCGCTTTTCTTCCGGTTCAGAAACTCCGGCAAGCTTATCATAAAACCGCTGCTGCACGTTTACACGAATGAAGTTTAGGTCATAAGGGCCTTCCGGTCCGAATACGGCTTCTACTTCATCCCCTTCATCCTTTCGCAGCAGTCCATGATCTACAAATACGCAGGTAAGCTGCTTGCCTACTGCCTTGCTGAGCATTACTGCTGCAACAGAGCTGTCTACACCACCGGATAAGGCACAAAGCACCTTTCCGTTGCCAACTTTTTGGCGAATTTCTTCAATGGAGCGTTCCACAAAGGAGTCCATCTTCCAGTCTCCGCTACAACCGCAAACATCCAAAACGAAAGCTTTTAGCATTTGCTGGCCTTCTACGGAGTGCATAACCTCCGGATGGAACTGGGTGGCATGGAAGTTCTTTTCCTTGCACTCCATTGCTGCTACCGGGCATACCGGTGTTGTTGCCGTAATGGTGAATCCTTCCGGAACCTCTGCGATATAGTCGGTATGACTCATCCAGCTAATGGTTTTTTCCGAAACGAACCGAAACAGCTTGGCTTTTTTGTCTACCGAAACCTCGGTTTTGCCATATTCACTGGTCGGTGCTGTTTCTACTCTTCCCCCTAAGGCATGTGCCATTAATTGTGCACCATAGCAGATGCCCAAAATTGGAATGCCTAAATTGAATATTTCCGGATCATAATCCAGTGCATTATCCCCATAAACACTGTTTGGTCCACCGGTGAAGATAATCCCCTTAGGGCTCATTTCCTGAATCTCCGCTACGGTTAATTGGTAAGGATGTACCTCTGCATAGACGTTACACTCTCTTACTCTTCTTGCAATCAGCTGATTGTACTGACCGCCAAAATCTAAAACCAGAATTTTTTCATGATCCATATTCTATTACCTCGTTACATTATTGGAAGTATCTTTTTTAATTACGTCGTGTGCTCCACCTTCTACAATACTTGTAGCCGATACCAATGTGATCTTTGATTTCTTTTGTAGCTCATCTAGAGACAATACACCGCAGTTGCACATGGTGGATTTCACCTTTTGTAGAGACTGTCTCACGTTGTCCGCTAAGCTTCCTGCATAAGGAACATAGGAATCTACACCCTCTTCAAAGGAAAGCTTTCTGTCTCCGCCCATATCGTAACGCTGCCAGTTTCTTGCTCGGTTTGAGCCTTCTCCCCAGTATTCCTTCACGTAGTTTCCGTTTACGTTTAGTCTTGCTCCCGGTGATTCATCGAATCTAGCGAAATATCTACCTAGCATAAGGAAGTCTGATCCCATGGCAAGGGCTAAGGTCATATGGTAATCGTAAACGATTCCGCCGTCTGAGCAAATGGGAATGTATACGCCTGTTCGTTCATAGTATTCGTTTCTTGCTTCTGCAACATCCTGTACTGCACTGGCCTGGCCTCTACCAATACCTTTTTGTTCTCTGGTAATACAGATAGAGCCGCCGCCAATACCGATTTTAATAAAGTCTGCTCCTGCCTCTGCCAAGTATAGGAAGCCTTCTCGGTCTACAACATTTCCTGCGCCTACCTTTACGCTGTCACCGTACTTTTCTCTAATGAAGGCAATGGTGTCCTTTTGCCATTCGGAATAACCTTCGGAGGAGTCGATACAAAGTACGTCTGCGCCTGCTTCTACTAGGGCAGGTACACGCTCTTCGTAGTCACGGGTGTTGATTCCTGCTCCAACAATGTATCGCTTGTGCCCATCG
>JAVWKI010000115.1:4858-5763 GCA_036638575.1 Anaerovoracaceae bacterium
AAGTGGGTCAGTCGCTGGTTCTTGTCAATAATCGGAAGGGCGTTTAGCTTGTTGTCCCATAAAATATCATTGGCTTCCGATAGGGTGCAGCCTTCCTGTGCATAGACTAGCTTTTCAAAAGGTGTCATGATCTGAGATACCGGTGTATCTAGTGACATTCTGCTTACACGATAGTCTCTGCTGGTTAATATTCCCACCAGCTTGCCCTCTGAGGTTCCGTCTTCTGTAACCGCTGTTGTTGAATGTCCTGAACGCTCTTTTAGCTCCAAAACATCCTTTAGGGTCTGATCCGGACGAATGTTACAGTCGCTGGTTACAAAGCCTGCCTTGTGAGATTTTACCTGCTTGATCATTCTTGCTTGGTTTTCAATGGTTTGTGAGCCAAAGATGAAGGAAATTCCACCTTCCTTTGCTAGGGCTACTGCCATTCTATCATCGGATACCGACTGCATTACTGCCGAAACCAACGGAATATTCATGGTAAGTTCGGGTTTTTCCCCTTTTTTGAATTTCACTACCGGTGTTTTCAGTGAAACATTATCCACCTTGCATTCCTTGGACGAGTACCCGGGTACAAGTAAGTATTCATTAAATGTTCTTGACGGCTCATTATAGTATGTTGCCATATGTTCCTCCTTTGTCTTCTCTATAAATTAAATGTAGTTCATTTCGCTGAATCAATCTGAATTAATAATACATTTTATAACAATTATCGCTTTTTTTCAATGAAAAATCCCGAATCACTTTAATCTAATTTCGTTCTTCCCAGTCTCAGTGCATTGGTAACAACGCATACTGAAGAAAGGCACATGGCTGCCGCAGCAAACATCGGGGTCAATGTCCATCCGGTAAGGGGATAAAGTGCTCCCGCCGCCAGAGGAATTCCTAGGGAGTTGTAGATAAAC
>JAVWKI010000116.1:0-5741 GCA_036638575.1 Anaerovoracaceae bacterium
TGCAGAACGAACGTGGTCGGTAATAATTCTAATGGAAACATCTGTTGGAACTGCGCCATGCTGATATTTCACGCCACTTTTTCTCTCTACCGCATGTAAAACTTCTTGGATTGTATCCACGTCAAAGATAGAGTCTACCCCTTGCATAATGCAAGCAAGACGTTCAAGTCCCATACCGGTATCAATGTTTTTTTGCTTTAGCTCGGTGTAATTTCCTTCTCCATCGTTGTTGAATTGCGTAAATACGTGGTTCCAGAATTCTACAAAACGGTCACAATCACAGCCCGGTTTGCAATCTGCACTTCCGCAGCCGAATTTTTCTCCCCGATCATAGTAAATCTCAGAGCAAGGACCGCAAGGGCCAGCACCAATTTCCCAGAAATTGTCGTCTTTTCCCAAACGAACAATTCGCTCTTCAGGGAAGCCAATGTGTGTCTTCCATAAATCATAAGCGTCATCGTCTTCTTCATAAACAGAAACCCAAATTTTCTCAACAGGAAGCTTTAGCACTTCGGTGATAAACTCCCATCCCCAAGTAATGGATTCTTTTTTGAAATAATCTCCAAAGGAAAAACTTCCCAGCATCTCAAAAAAAGTACCGTGTCTGGAAGTGATTCCAACATTTTCAATGTCTGCCGTTCTAATACATTTTTGGCAAGTGGTCATTCTTGGTGCAGGGGGTTTTTCTAGTCCTGCAAAGTATGGTTTCAACGGTGCCATACCTGAATTTATAATCAGCAAGCTCTTATCGCTTTGCGGTATTAGCGAGAAACTTTTTCTTTTATAGTGCTCTTTGCCTTCATAGAATTCCTGAAAGAGCGATCTTATTTTGTTTAAACCTAATTTTTCCATTGCGTAATTTTCCTCCATAGCATTCAATTAACCTTTATATTGTAACACCTTCAGGGATTTTTGTCTAATATAATAGAGGAAATTCATATTGCAACTTACAGATTATTGACGGCTATGGTAAAATAAAACAGAGGTGATAGAAATGAAAAAAAATAAATTAGGAAATACAGGAATTGAAGTAACCGATATTGGTTTTGGCGTTTTGACCGTGGGAAATACCCAGCTAAACCTGCCCCTAGAACAAGGAGCAAACTTAGTTCGCTACGGTCTTGAACAAGGAATCAATTTTTTGGATACAGCACAATACTATGAAACCTACCCCTATATTCGCAAGGCACTGGAGGGTACAAATTTCAATCCGGTCATTGCCAGCAAATCCTTGGATTATACCTACTCAGGAATGGAAGCCGCCATTGAGGAGGCCAGAACAGAATTAAATCGAGATGTCATTGATATTTTTCTTCTCCACGAGGTGCGCCACGATATGGACTTTGAAAACAGAGTGGGCGCTTGGTCTTGCTTGCAGGAGGCTAAGGCAAAGGGTCTGGTCAAGGCAGTTGGTGTTTCTACCCACCATGTAGATGTAGCCCAGCAAATGTCCGGGGTCAAGGAATGTGATATTCTCTTTCCCCTAATCAACAAGGACAGCTTGGGCGTACGTTTTGGGGACGGCCAAGGAAAAGCCGAAGATATGGCGGCTGCCATAGAGGCAAATGCCAAGGAAGGAAAAGGCGTCTTCGCCATGAAGGTTTTCGGCGGAGGAAATCTAACCGGAAGCTATATGGATTGCATGAATTATGTCTCATCCCTACCGGGAATTTCGTCTCTAATGATCGGCTTTGGCAAGGAAGAGGAAGTGGATCGCGCCATTGAATATGCCCAAGGCAGGATCAATCCAAGCTACGTTCCGGATATTGGACATAAGCGCATCAATATTGATCAGGGTGACTGCGAGGGCTGCGGAAACTGTGTTGTACGCTGTCCAAACCACGCAATTTTCACCAACGAATCCGGCCTAGCTCAGGTAGATCATGCCACTTGCCTAACCTGTGGCTACTGTGCACCGGTCTGCCCTGTCCGTGCAATCATTATGTTTTAATCTAAATATGTTTTAATCTAAATCTAAATTAAACCCTCCAAGGTTCTGATGGTTTTCTTCTGCCCATCAATCCCGGAGGGTTATTGTTTACGCTATTTTCGGCAAGCTATTGAATAAATCCGCCGCCAATCACATGGTTATTCTGGTAAAAAACAATGGATTGTCCCGGTGTTGCTGCCCTTTGTTTCTCGCTGAAGGTTACACAAATTTCATCTTTTCCGCAAGAGGAAATTACCGCTTTTGCCGGCTGTGCCGAATATCTTACCTTGGCAAAAATTTCTGCACCCTCAAGTTCCTCCGGTAGCCGACCATCTTCTCTTCCCACAAAGACATTGCCCGTGGATCTTACCTCATGGGTAAATAGAGCGTCGTTGTCTCCTAAGGTTACTTGGTTGGTTTCGCCGTCAAGCTTGGTCACAAAAACCGGTTTTCCAAAGGTAATGCCCAGGCCCTTACGCTGACCGATGGTGTAGTGAACAAGACCTTGATGTTGGCCCAGCACCTTGCCCTCTTGATCTACAAAATCACCCGGCTGGCTGTGTACTCCTGCACGATTAAGATAGTCCACATAATTGTCATCAATGAAACAAATTTCCTGGCTATCTTTTCTATCCGCATTGCCAAGATGGTGTGCCCGAGCAATTTCTCGCACCTGTTCTTTTTCTTCCACCGCCCCAAGAGGCAAAATCAATCGCTTGACTATCTCTTCCGGTAGGCGATAAAGCATATAGGATTGATCCTTTCGCTCATTGACTCCCCGCTGAATAAAATATTGCGCTTTTTCTTCATCTCGGCTTACTCTTGCATAGTGACCGGTTGCCATGTAATATGCTCCTTGCCGATTGGCCTCATCCATTAAGGTTTTGAACTTCACGGTAGGATTGCAGACAATGCAAGGGTTTGGCGTTCTTCCACATTGATATTCATCACAAAAGTTTTGGATGACTACATCAGAAAACAGTTGGGAAACATCCTTGTAGACAAATTCTATGCCTACCTCCTTGGCAGTTTGTTCTGCAATTGCCCTTCCTTCTCCGTTGTTGGAACGCACATCAAAATAAAGCCCGATGACAGTGTAGCCTTGTTCTTTAAGTGTTAAAGCGGCGGTAGCACTGTCTACTCCGCCGCTTAATCCCAATACCACTTTTTTCTTATCTAGATTCATTATTCTTCCTCTGGAATATCATGATGATCATCTTCTTCTGCATTTGGATCAAAGCCCTCAAGACCGGCATAGGTCTTGCCTGTTTTTTGTGCATAGTCATAAATTGCTGACTTAATCGCATGATCTGCAAGTACAGAGCAGTGAACCTTTACCGCCGGTAATCCACCTAGCTCATTGATAATCTGCTTGTTGGTCAACGCCAAGGCTTCATCAATGGTCATTCCGATAATCATATCGGTAGCCACAGAAGAGCTTGCGATTGCACTTCCACAACCAAAGGTCTTGAACTTTGCATCAACAATTTTGTCGTCCTCAACCTTGATGGAAATCTTCATCATATCTCCGCAAACCGGGCTTCCGTAAGTTCCTTCGCCATCAGGATTTTCTAAGTCTCCTACGTTGTGTGGATTCATGAAATGATCCATTACTTTATCGTTATACATATTTGCCATGTTCTTACCAACCTTTCTTGCTGTCCACAGAAGAAATCATTCTTAGCTTTTCTACGATTTCCTTCAATGTATCGACAGTATAATCTATATCTTCTTTTGTTGTGAAATCACCAAAGGTGAATCGAATTGTTCCGTGAATCATCTCTACCGGAATGCCTAATGCTGCCAGCACATGGCTAGGGATGCAGAGCTGCAAGCAGATCCTGTAGAAACATAAATTCCCTTATAGTTTAACATCAGCAAAATTGCCTCGCCTTCAATATATTCAAAGGTAATATTGGCATTTCCCGGATGTCTTTGTTCCATTGAACCATTAACGTGTGTATCCTCGATTTCCGTGGTTACGCGCTGAATGAAGTAGTCTCTTAGCTCCTTAAGCTTGCTTACATGTTCATCAAACTGTTCTTCTGCAAGCTGAGCCGCCTTACCAAAACCAACGATTCCCGGCAAGTTTTCTGTACCGGCACGACGTTTGGTTTCCTGTGCTCCACCATGGATAAAGTTGCTGATCTTTGTGCCTTTTTTGATATATAGCGCACCGATTCCCTTCGGTCCATAAATCTTGTGTGCGGATACGGACATTAAATCAACACCTAGCTCCTTCACATCGCAAGGAACATTTCCCAGTGCCTGAACCGCGTCGGTATGGAATAATACCCCGTGGTCGTGGGCAATCTTTGCAAGGCCCTGAATATCTTGAACTGTACCGATTTCGTTATTTACATACATAATAGAAACCAATACGGTCTTGTCTGTAATTGCTGCTTCTAAGGCTGCAGGATCCACTGTACCATCCGGACGTACCTCCAAGAAGGTTACATCGATTCCATGCTTCATCATATAATTTCCCGCGTGGATCATTGCGTGATGCTCAATAATTGTAGTAATAATATGGTTTCCCTTAGCCTTTAGGGCATCGGCAACACCAAACATTGCCCAGTTATCTGCCTCAGTACCACATGAAGTGAAGAACACTTCTTTTTCATCTGCATTAATAAGGCTTGCCAATCTCTGTCTCGCAACGCTAATGGCGTCTTTGGAGTGGCTTGCAATATTATATAAACTTGAAGGATTGCCAAAATGCTCTTTAAAGTAAGGAAGCATTTCTGCAAGTACTTCATCTTTAACCGGCGTAGTTGCCGAATAATCTAAATATACTTCTCTCATTTTCTTCTCCTTAGTTCTCTATCCTCGAGTTATTATTATACCAAAAAACCGTAAGAATTAAACAATTTCTCACGATTTTTTTTCCTGTTCATATTTGGCCCGTTCCTCCGGACTCAAGTCTTCAACAAAACGAACATTCTTTAGATGTTCCCTTACGTTATGTCTCATGGCCGCAATATACTCTTTTCTCAATGCGTCTCTCTCAGCCAATTCTTCTTTTGTCAAGCCTTCCTGGGTTTTCGCCTTGGCAGCCAATTGGTTAATTCGTGCAATTTTTTCTTCTGAAATCATTTCGCCCTCCCTTCGGACCGTATATATTATACTTAATTGGGAGGAATTAGTCAATTTCAACCATCAAATTGTGATAAAATCTTTTATTTTTTCAAAGGTTTTGTCTCCGATTCCGTCTACTTTCTTTAAATCTTCCGGAGCAGCAAAGCTTCCATTGGTAGAACGATAAAGCAAAATTTTCTCTGCGGTGGCCGGACCTACCCCGGTTATGGTTTGCAGCTCTGCTGAGGTTGCCGTATTGATATTTACCTTACCCTCTTTTTGGCTCTGTCCGGAAGTGCCTCCCGGCCCCGGCGCTGCCGCCCCTTCCTCTCCTGCAGTAGGAACGAAGATCTTATCTCCGTCTTTGACCACGGCTGCTCTATTGATACTAGAAATATCCGCTGTCTCTAGTAATCCGCCTGCCGCATCAATGGCATCTCCAATTCGGCTGTTTTCTGCTAGCTCCACAACCTTAGGAGATGAGACAGCTCCCCCTACATCCACAATAATCTTTCCTGCATACTCATCCTCCACCTTGGCTGTGGCTGCTTCTGACTCAAGGGCAATTTCTTCTTTTTCTCCGGTTCTAAAAATAAACACAAATAGGGCTACCATGAGAATCAGCAGGATTGCACCAAGTTTAATCGCCTGTTCCTTGTGGGCGAAAAGATATTCCTTTGTTAAATATGGCTTTATTTTCATGAAAAAAACCTCCTTAATGATTAATTTACTA
>JAVWKI010000117.1:0-5641 GCA_036638575.1 Anaerovoracaceae bacterium
CTTAGCAATGACCTTTACCGCCAAATCCACTTCTTCCTGGCTCTTTTGTTCAAATTCTTTTTGCGCAATTCTCGCACGTTCAATATATCCTTCGATGTACATGATGACGTTCCTCCTTTTATTTGTCTTCTTTCATTGTACCGGTTTCTAAAAATCTGCAATGCCATGATAAGGCTTTACACAGATTATGTGGCGTGTGTTGTGGTCCAGAAGCACAAGCCTCTGTAAAATACTCCATTAGCTGTTCTTTGTAATCCGGATGTGCACAGTTTTCGATAATTTTTACCGCTCTTTCTTTTGGTGTAAGTCCTCGTAAGTCTGCATATCCTTGTTCTGTTACATAAACCATAACCTCGTGCTCCGTATGGTCTACGTGAGATACCATAGGGACGATAGAAGAGATTGCTCCTCCTTTGGCCGTGGATGGTGTGCTAAAAATTGTAATTGAACCATTTCTGGAAAAATCTCCTGAACCGCCGATTCCGTTCATCATTCTAGACCCCATAATATGTGTAGAATTTACGTTGCCATAAATATCCATTTCAATGGCGGTATTCATGGCGATTACGCCAAGTCTTCTTGATACCTCTGGGTTATTGCTGATTTCTTGCGGTCTCAAAATAATTTTGTCTTTGAAAAACTCCATTTCCGCCTCCATCTTGCCTAAGGCTTCTGGTGAAGGACTGATTGCTGTTGTTGACGCAATTTTTGCTTTTTTGCAACGGAGCAAATCCAACATGGAATCTTGTACAACTTCTGTATAGCAAGTTAAGTTTTCGTATTCTGAGTCACATAGTCCGTAAAGCACTGCATTGGCAACGCTACCTACTCCAGATTGTAACGGAAGCAATGATTTTGTTAATCGGCCTTCTGCAACCTCTTTATCAAAGAACTTGATGATATTATCTGAGATTTTTTTGGAATCTTCATCCACCTGTCCTAGTGGGCGGGTTTTGTCCTGCATGTTTGTAATCACAATGCCGGCAATTTTATCCCATCCACAAGGAATGTATGGCGTGCCGATTCTATCTCCCGGATGACTAATTTCAATGGGTTTTCTATTTGGCGGGTTGTCTGTAAGGATAATATCCGCCATTCCTTCCATGGCCATCGGCTTCGCTAAATTGATTTCTACAAGAACCTTATCTGCCGCTCTGACAAAGGTAGGTGAGTTTCCGATTCCTGAAGTCGGGATAATATGTCCGTCTTCTGTAATGGCAAGCCCTTCAACAATGGCAATGTCCGGCTTTTTAATGAAACCGCTATTCACAAACTGTGGGCTCTGGGATAGATGCATATCGATGTAGTCTACCTCTCCCTTGTTAATTGCATCTCTGATGGTTGCGTTGGTTTGATAAGGAAGTCTCTTCCCAATTACATCCGCTTCGGTTAAGGCATGGTCGATCTCCGGCCCTACCGATGCCCCGGAATAAATATCCACTTTGATCTTTTCGCCAGCCTTAGCTCGTTCAGCCAATGCAAGGGGAATTGCTTTTGGATATCCTGAAGGGGTAAATCCGCTTACGCCCAAAACCATTCCGTCTTGGATGATTGCTGCTGCTTCCTCCGCGGACATTAATTTTGCTTCTGCCTTTTCACTTCTTAATCTTTCTTGTAAGTTTTCCATTTTTTCCTCCGATTTTCAAAAGTGTAGCTCATTTACCTTTATAGTAACGGTAATTTATGTAACAGTATAGTGAATAAAATCATACCAAACAGTGCAAATGGATAAGTTGCGCCGTAGCCTGCTGCCGGTTCATCACTTTCTAAGGCGTCTACAGCAGCACCTAGTCCTGGTGTGGATGTCATTCCGCCGCATAATGCGCCTGAAAGCATAATCCAGTTTAGCTTGAAGATGTATCTACCAACAATAAAGCCAACAAGTAGTGCAATGATGCCCACAATCAAGGATACCAAGGCAAGGATTACGCCTGCACCGATAACTGCTTCAAAGGCTTTAAAGCCATATTTCAGTCCTACGATTCCAAGGAAGAATACTAAGCCTAATTCTCTGAGCATTGCCAAGGCCTTTGGATCCATTCTGAAGGAAACCGGCCCGATTTTTCCAATGTAACCAAGAAGTAAACCCATGATGAGTACGCCGCCTGTTGCGCCAAAGCTGAAATATCCAAGTGGTCCCATGTAAATCTCAATGTTTCCTACAAGATATCCTGTAATACAAACAATGGCATAAGAGAGGATGCTAAAGGCAGTAATCGGAAGCTCTTTGACCTTTCCGCCCTGTCTTGCACTTTCCATTTCTTCTCTGTAACGACGTTTTTCATCGTCTATATTCATTCTGAAAATTAAAGCAAAGAAGTTCACCGCAAAGATTACGATAATTACGCCAAATGGATAACCGATGGCATGGCCAATACCAACGCCTGCTTCAGCATTTTTTACAAAAGAAGCCTTCTGTTCCTCTGTAAGGGTTGGTGTGTTTTCTGGGGTCAATTCACCTGATGGATCTAGCACATCTAAGACTTTTGATTTTTCTTTGTCGGATAGGTCTGCATAGTTTGCAGCGTATTCGCTAGCGTGACTATTTGCCGTTTCAATGGCTGCACCTAGTCCAGGAGAGCTGGTTAATGCACCGGTGTAAACTCCTGCAACCTCATAAGCATTGGTTTTTTCAATGATGGCGGTGGAAGCGTAAGTTGCACCTGCACCCACCATTGTAATCAATAAGCCAAGGATGATAAATTTCGCGCCGTACTTTCGAACAACAACGCCCATGTCTTTTGCGGCCAATAGTCCTACCGCTGCGACGAAAATGATTAAGGATGTGTCAAAAAAATAACTATGAATAATTCCGTTTTTCATCATCTTGGTCGCCGCTTCAAACCCGGGTGTTCCCGGACCTTGATCCACGATACTTAAACCATACTTATAAACAAAGTAACCAACGACAAGACCTGTAAATAGTGCTCCTGAGGTTCCAAAGCTGAACTTTCCGAACTTTACCTTACCAAAGATAACTCCGGTCACTACTACAATGAACATCAGTACGAATGGGTCGAACATTAGATCGACAAAATCAAATTTCATAACAATTCATTCTCCTTTCGGGTGACAATAACGATATACTTCTTTGTTTTCGTTAATATTATCACAATGAGAATTTTCTGTAAAATTCATAATATTAATACAACTATAGGTTTTATCTATGGTATAATACAAATACAGCGAAATTAATAGGAGAAGACTAATGAATATTAACCACTTAAAATACTTTACCGAAGTGTATAAAAGCAAAAGCATTACCAAAGCCGCCCAAGCTTGCCATATTTCTCAACCCTCAGTGACTGCAGCAATCAATGGCTTAGAGTCCCACTTCGGATTCAAGCTTTTTGATCGAGTCAACAACAAGCTTCAAGTGACCAAAGAAGGCGAATCCTTCTTTCAAATGACGGAGACATTTTTGAAAAATTATGAGAATTATTGTTCGGAGGCTGCAGACTTTGCTGTCCAGCAGAAGGCGTCTATCCGAATTGGCGTGCCATCCATTATGGGTACTTTTTTTCTTCGACGAATTATTCCCCATTTTGAACGAGCCTATCCGGAAATCACCTTAATTGTCCATGAAGTCCCAACTATCAGCGGATTTGAAATGCTGAAAAATTCAGAGCTGGACTTCCTTTTGGGCATAGACAATCGCTCTTCTGGTGCCGGCTGCCATTCAAAGCTGCTGCTGAAAACACAGCTTTGTTTTGCGGTTTCTTCCAATAATCCTTTGGCAAATGAGCCAGTTATTACCGAAGAACTGCTGAAAAATCAGCGAATGGTCATTATTGCAAAGGGTTCTTATCATTATGACATGGTCACCAAAACCTTTCCGGAATTAAGAAGAAATATTATCATGCACTCTAGCCAAATTTCAACCATTAAGTACATGGTGTCCAGAGATCTTGCCGCAACGATTATCTACAGAGATGTAATTAGAATCTCATAGCAAATCAAATGTATCCCATTAAAAAAACATATTCCTGCAGATATTCATGTTTTTTGGCAAAAAAACACCTTTCTCTCCAAGAATATGTGTGCCTTTGTTAAGTTTATGTCTTCCTTAGATTTATCCAGCTACTAATGGGCTTTTCTGTTGATGAACTCGGCCTTGGTCTTGCTATAAAGGATGGTTTGGCTTCCATATAGGCTATAATATCCTGAAAGAAGATAGCTGACCGCAATGGCTACGGCAAAGAATAATAGCCCTTCACTGCCAAAGAGTTCAACGGACAAAAACAAGGAAGCAATGGGACAATTCACCCCACCACAAAAGGTGGCAATTAAGGCAATGGCGGCACAAAATCCCGGTGGTAAGCCAAGGAGGGGACCAAGTAAACAGCCCATGGTTGCCCCAATAAAAAAGGTCGGAATGATTTCTCCTCCCTTAAAGCCTACCCCCAAGGTAATGGAAGTAAAGAGGATTTTTACCGCAAAATCCCAGTAATTGGCCTCCCCTTCCAGGGCACGAGCAATGGTCTGTGTCCCTGAACCGTTATAAATACCGGAAGAAAACACCAACGAAAGTAGACTCAACAACACGCCCCCTATGATAATTCTCACATAGGGGTTTTTGAATTGTCGATGAAAAAATTCCTTCGTATAGTCTAAGGACAGGATAAATACCACACTGAGTAGCGCACAAAAAACGCCAAGGATTCCCACCTTAAACAAGGAAACCGGTCCAATTTCCGGCATAGAGGCAAAGGCCCAGGCCTCTCGTTGAACAGGCAAAAGAGAAGATACGCCATAGGCAGTAAGGGCGGAAACCAAGCAAGGAATTAACCCAGAATAATAGAAAACGCCTACGCTAATTACTTCTAGTGCAAAAATGGTTGCTGTAATGGGCGTGCCAAACAGTGCAGCAAACAATCCGCTGACTCCACTGAGTACAACCAAAGACATATCCTTACGATCTAAACGAAAAATTTTTCCGGCAACCGTCCCCAGTGCTCCGCCAATTTGAATTGCAGCGCCCTCTCGCCCTGCAGATCCACCCAAAAGATGGGTGATGCAGGTACTGATAAAAATTAGCGGACCAACAATATAGGGCAGCTCTTCTTTGTGACGAACGTTTTCTATAATTCGATTGGTTCCTTTAATTTGCTCAAAATGTGCAAGCTGATACAAAAATACAATGAGCACCCCGCCTAGAGGCAAGCAAAAGGTTAACCAAGAATGCGCCTTCCAGATGGCATTTCCCCACTGTACACTAAGAACAAAAAGTGCACCGATTCCTCCTCCTGCCGCACCGACAAAAGAAGAGATAATCAGCCACTTGATTAAATTTTTGGACAAACCCTTTGGTCCCTTTAGCTGCTTTAATATGTTTTCCATTACTTTGATAATACGTCGATCAAGCTGAGCAATTCTAAATCTGCTTCTCGCCGGATGCTTACCGCCTCCTGTAAATCAAGGGCTTTGATTTCGCTGCCACGAATAGCAATTGCCTTGCCCGTAATGTCTTGCTGAATCAGTTCAACTGCCTTGCTTCCCATCAGGCTGGCCAGCATTCTATCCCTCGCCGAAGGCGAACCCCCTCGTTGCAAATAGGCAAGAACGACTTCCTTGGCTTCTTGGCCGGTATGTTTTTCTATTTCTTCCGCCAAGGCTCGATTGGAAAGCTCTACCCCTTCTG
>JAVWKI010000118.1:0-556 GCA_036638575.1 Anaerovoracaceae bacterium
CCAAGCAAACCTTTTAGTATTGCTAGGAATCCTGTGTCAATCGCCCAAAATGCCAGTGCGAAAAAACCGCACGCAATCAAAACAACCGCAGTATAGGCACCCAATTCTTTTTTGGTGGGCCAAACCACTTTTTTCATTTCAATCTTTACGCCCTTGAAGTATTCCTTCAAGCTACGTTTTTCTTTTTTGGGTGGAACAGCAGGCATTTTTCTTTTTGTATCCTTCGCCTTTGCCATCTCATTCACTCCTTACTTTGTTTCTTTGTGAAGTGTGTGTTTCTTACAGAATGGGCAGTATTTACTAAATTCCACACGATCTGGATCGTTTTTCTTGTTCTTCATTGTGTTGTAATTTCTCTGTTTACACTCTGAACAAGCTAATGTTACTTTAACTCTCATGTCTATTCTCCTCCGTAAACTCAAAACTAGAGCCCTGTTAAGCTCTGCTGTAAAATCTCATAAAGTCGCTTAATAATTCTACATTATTACCCTGTCAATGTCAATTGTTTTGCATCTTCTTTCCGATTTTTTTGCAATTTAAAACTGCGAGTTGCCCT
>JAVWKI010000118.1:566-5612 GCA_036638575.1 Anaerovoracaceae bacterium
AGTATAATCCATCCCCCTTCGTAAGTCAATAGGTTTATGCTTTCCAATAAAAACTTTCCTTTTCTACACAAACAAAAACACATACCGCGATTTCCGGTATGTGTTTTTGCGCGTTTTCTTTTCGTGAACCCGCTTTTTGTTCGTCTTTAAATCTTCGCTTTTTTCTTCCTAAATAGCCCAATGTATGTAATTAAGCCAATAATTCCAATAGGAATGATAATCCACAGCCAAGGGAATCCCTTTTCTGTAGCATCTACGGCCAAAGCATACGGACTAAACGCATCACTCTTGATGGTTATTGTTCCTTTGTTCCCATCTTCATCCTGAAGAATCGTTAAATTTCCTTCGTGAAGACGAATTAGACAAAGGGTGTTTTCCTTTTGATATTCCGTTGGAACATCTATGGTTAACGTCAACGGTTTTTGCGTTTTATGAATATTTTCCCATTGTCCGTCTCCCAACTTCTTTTTTACGGAGATGTCTACAAAGCTTAAAATATTAAGATTTCGTGCCTTAACTGCTTCTTCCATTTCTTTCTTTTCTTCGGCACTTACCTTGTTGCTGTTAAACTCCATAGCAATATTTACCGCCAAGGCTTCTCCCCCTTCCAGAGCAACATAGTCTGCTTCTGTCAGCAAGGATTTCAGTAAGTCCATCTTTGCAGCTTCATCCAGGCTTGATGCCTTTCCGCCAATGGATACATCTAACGTAATCTGCTTCATCCATTGATTAAGATCTTTGGCTTTTGGCGATACCGGCGCTTGCTCCTCCTCAGGCTTATTCGTTGCTACCGTTTCCGTTTTTGTTCGCTTGTCCGTCGTTTCCGGCCTTTTTTCATTTCCTTCACCTACTCCTTCCGTTGGAAGGGGTCCCGGAACAGGCACAGGATCCGGAACAGGAAGGGGATCTGGGTTTGGCGTAGGATCAGGATCAGGCTTCGCAGTGTTCTTCTTGACGGTATAGTTGAAGGTTGATACGCCACTATCCTTCTTGCCTCTATTGATCACCACTACCTTTAAGGTAACCTCTCCCTCTTCATTGAGCACAATTTCATTCTTGCTGCCACCCCAGCGGTTTGCCTGATAATTATACATTGTCGAAGCGGCATTAGGGGTGCTTCCATCTAGCGTGTAGAAGACCTTTGCCTCTCCGTTGGCAGGAGGTAAATCCAAAGAGATTTTAGTTCCCGGCGTTACCGTGGTTCCGCTAACGTGGCTTATCCCGGTTATCGCCGTCCAGCTCTCCGCCTTATCTCCAATGATAATCTTTCCTCCTTGTGCAATATATTTGGTAAATCCGTCCACCGTTTGCTCGTTAGGTAAGCGTTGCCCATATTGCAATGTCCCGCCTTCATTATTTAAGTTAAGTGTTGCCGGAACATTCACTTTTCCCTCTTGTGCCAGGCTTCCCCCAACACTTCCTTTTTCCGTTCCTTCCTTTCCGTTAGGATAGAAATATCTATCGGCAAAAAGTTGTTCTTTGGTAAAGCTTGACTTAACTCCATCTGCACCAACAAAAGTAATCTGTTGATCTGCTTCGATTGCTTCTATGTCAATTCCCGCACTTTTAAAGATTCCTGCAATAGTTGGCCCCTGATCATTTTTAAAGGTTTTCCATGTAGGATAGGTATTATATCCCGCGTATTGGTAGTGTTGTTGGCCTTCTAGTTTTGTAATCGACTGCAACCTACTATTTGTCATTTCACTAAATAGCTGCTCTCCCTTATAGATAGAAAGGGCGGTTTCTTCCGGCATAGCTACATTCATAAAGGACACTCCACCATTAGATCCTACATAGAGGGTACCATCGATGTTTGCAGTACAGTAAATGTTGTCTAAACTCTTGTTTTCTGCCCATGCCGCTGTTTTGCTATTATAAACCTTGCTTACCGTTTTTAAATCTTCACAATAGACTACACCATTTCCAGATGTGCCAAACCACAAACCACCAGCAGCATCTACCATGACGGTTCGAATTTCACTGTTGTCGGTTAATGTGTCTCCCAGTAGTGCTTTTCCTGTATATTTTTTCACTTCACCGCTGGCAGAAACATAGTCAATTCTTCCTCCTACGTTTTCCAAGTAGGAATAAGAACCTGAACGAACGATCCATGCTCCGCCCTCTTTATCTACGGCAATTCCTCGTACCCATACATCGGCCAACTTAGTTTTGTCGATTTTTTCGTTTTCTCCTGCCGGGTAAGCGGTTATCTTCCCCTCTGCACTCAAATAAGCATAGCCTCCGCTATAGGTGATGGTTTCTTTTCCACTTGTATCCGGATAGCAACCAATCCATAATCCTCCACGTCCGTCAGGAACGATGGTGTTTACTGACTCTGCCGGCAAGCCTTCTTTTTTGCCATAGGTCGTCCACACCTCTCCATCCTTCTTTGTAATTCCGCCAAAGGATCCAAACCAAACGACATCATCGGAGATATCATTGTTTCCCTTGTCATCCAAATAGATGGCTTGTACATAGTTATTTGGAATTGTATTTGGAGTTGACTCTACCGTATAGAAGGTAATGTTCCCCTCTTTATCTAAGTAACCAACGCCCTTGTTGTTTTCCGGCTGGGTATAGCTTGCATTTTGGGTAAACCATACGCCGCCTGCCTTATCGGCTGCAACCGCAGACACAAAAGCAGTTCCCAGTGCCGGAGTGCTTTCTGTGTTATATAGCGTCCTCGTACCCTCTTTGTTTTGATGCACCAAGCCACCACCATAGGTACCAATCCAAATTCCGCCGTTGTGATCGCTTACAATATTTCTTATGCCTGCCAAAGGTAAATCTTTTCCATCTGAAATCATGCTTTGGAAATCATGGTCGGAAACCTCTCCTACTGTGACATTTTTTAATTCATTGATCCATTTGGTGGCATCCTCTGTTTGATTCCTATAAATTCTTATTCCTGTGGAAACCACATCATTTTTTACCGTATCTGCAATGGCCTTGCCATCCTCTTCATAGGCAACCAAATATTCTTTCGCCTTAACGTCTGCAAGGGTATTGCCCCAGTAACTCTGCTGGTTCTCACTTTGTCCATCCTGATAATTATCATAGGTCTTAATATCTACTTTCGCCGTATCCCTACTAACCCCTATGGTTGTCAGTAAATCACTAAGCAACACGCCTTTGGCGGTTTTGTTTGCGCCCTTAACCTGATAGGTTTTGGTTGTAGCAGCCATTTCCTTTAGCTGCGTTATGGTATAAGGATGTACCTTTCCATTGACCGTAAGGACAAAGGCATAATCGGTCATCTTCGCTCCCGATATGTTTTTTAGTTCATTAAGCCAGCTCGTTGTTTCCTGCGTATAATGTCTATACACACGAATTTTCGTTCTTTCTGTACTATTTTTTACTAGGTCATCAATTTCTTTTCCATCTGCTTCATAGGCAATCAAGTAGTTCTTTTCCGCAGCCTCTTTCAAGGTAATATTTTTATAGCTTTCGCCCTTTGGCGTGTTTTCAAATCCATCTACTGCGGTAATGTCAATGGTTGCATAAGGGTTTGTAATATTCAAGGCTTTGGCAATATCCGCAACCAATACGCCCTTGGCACTTACTTTCGCACCACCTTTAACCTGGTAGTCTTTGGTTGTTGCCGTTAGTGCCTTTAACTCTGCTAGAGTGAAGGCTTTTTCCTCTCCTTGGTTTTTTACAGTAAATACCTTGTCTTTGGACGGATCTGGCGGTGCTACCCCATCTTGCAAGGTAACCACAACTTTGTCCACCGATTTTACGCATGCCCCTTGGTTTTCATGGGTAATCAAGCGAATTGGTCCTCCTAGGTTTCCTGCTGCTGCCATATATCCATCATCAGATTCTTTTTCTACCAATGGATAGCCATCTTGCGAGTAAGCCATCAATATTGGTTTTCGAACAGAGCTATCTCCGCTATGTTTAATTCCGTTTTCTAATTGGTCTTTTCCAAATACCGAAAGAACGTCCTTGCTAAAGGTACCAGAATAAACCGTTACGGCACTTGGGTTATTCATTCCCGGAATACTGCCCGCTTCTCTTTGGACGAAATCCCATAGAGATAACCCTTCATGCTGATGATTTCCAACCCAAGAAAAATCGTCTCTCCGAATAACGTCATCCATCGATTCTAGCTGATCCACCGTATATTTCTTTTCCCAAACGCTTTTTCCCTCTGCGCTTTGTACCTTTAATAGCACTTCTCGATTAGAGAAGGCTTTGTAGATGTCATTAATATTATGTTTCACCGAAGTAATCGGTGATGCGGTTACCTCAATTTTCTTTACTTGCTTTACAATTCTATTTCCGTTTTCATCTTCCTTTGTGGTTTGCCCCGTAACTACCGCCAGAGGGCCACCCCCATTATGGTAGGCCGCATCATACCCCAGAGAACTATCTGTTGCAACAAGTGGCTTTCCATCATTAAGGTCTTTTGTGTCCACATCTCCAGAACCAAAAGCCAATAAAGTTTTTAAATTACTTATGCTTTCATTTTGACCATTGATGTAGTCTGCTTTTTTCAGTTCTCCTATGCTATAGGTAACCTGCGTTCCGTCTTGTCCCGTGATAATTACGTCTTTTGCATTAATTTTTAGTCCAACATCAGAAGAACGAAGAAAATCATAAAGACTTAGACCACGATACCGAATCTGTGCTTCCTCGTCTTGAGATTTAATATTATAATCTCCCGTATAAATAATGTTTTGTTTTCCTTCAACATCGGAGACCTTAAAGGTTTTTGCTTGTGATAAACCAGTCCCCTCACCTTCTATGGTAATGGTTTCATTGGCTAAGGCATCATAAGGTGCATCAATATGTGCGTAGTTGTCCGCCTGAAGATTAATCTTAATTGAAGTAACATTCTTAAGACTCTTTGCGTTGCTGGTACTGTCAGTTCCGTTTGTGCTAGGAATAAATACCGCCAAAGGTCCACCATCATTTTTTACCGTGAAGCTATCTTCTAAAATTTTGCTTTCATACCCCGGTGCGTTTTTATCCGTCACCATAGGTGCTCCATTCTTAGCAAATGCCAAAACGCCACTTAAGCCATCTGTTTTGTAGGCTTCT
>JAVWKI010000119.1:0-5591 GCA_036638575.1 Anaerovoracaceae bacterium
TGTAATGCTTGCCGTCCGATTAGATTGATATTTTCTCCTCCGTAAAGATGATCTCCCACAATGGGATGACCAATGTGAGACATGTGCACACGAATTTGATGGGTTCTGCCTGTTTCCAAAAGTAGCTCTACCATGGTATAGCCCTTATCAAAACGCTCTAGGACTTTGTAGTGGGTGATGGAAGGTTTTCCGCCCTCCATTACGCCGCGTTGAACTCGTTCCGGATCGGGGCGACCTAGGGGCGCATCTACAGTGCCATCCTCTTCAATGATTCCTTTGACAATGGCCACATAGCGCTTTTCTACCTGATTTTTTTGCATTTGTTTCACGTAATCATCTTGCGCATGGGAGTTTTTCCCTAGAACCAAAAGCCCGGAAGTGTCCATGTCCAGGCGATTGACGAAGCGAATCTTAAAGGACTGGTTGGTATCGATCATGTATTGGGTCACGCCGTTGGCGATGGTGTGTATGGGGTGTCCGCTGGTGGGGTGTACGATGACTCCCGGTTGCTTATTGATGATGAGGAGATCGGTGTCCTCAAACACCGGATCAATGGGTATGGGCTCCGGAGGGAAGTGGCTTTGCTCTTCGGGAATGAAGATTTTTATTTCATCTCCGGCTTTGGGCGTAATCCACCCGGGAACACTTTCCCCATTGAGATAAACGGATTTATGTTTTTTTAGTTTTGTTCTTAGTCGTGAAGAAAAAGAAAAGTTCTGACGAAGAAGCTCCCGGATGGGAAGCTCCTTCTGTGCATCTTCTTTTGTTACGATATAAATAAAGTCTCTCATATTATAAAAATTTTGTTTTCACCTTGTTCCAGAAATCGTAGGTTTCAAATCTCAAAATATTGACGATGGTATCTGAAAATTCAACCTTGATATCTTCTACATTAACGTATTCGTTTTCTATGCCATCATTGATGACATAAGTTTTGCTGTCTTTGGTATATTCCGGAGTGACCCCTAAGGAGAGATCCGGAGGAAGCAATATGCTTGAGGTAAATGAACGGTAGGCAGTGGTGTTCATGGGTGCAATGGGCGTTACCTGAAGCAGCTGGAGCCTTGGGTCCACAATAGAGCCGCCCAGGGAGTAGTTGTAAGCGGTACTGCCTGCAGAGGTAGCAATCAAAATACCGTCTCCGCTAAATCGTTCAATAAAGCTATTTCCGATAGAAATATTAAAATGGGCCGAATAAGAATAGCTTCCACGTAGGACAATTTCGTTAAAGCCCTCGTGGAGAAATTCTTTTCCATCAACCTTTATGGTAGCCTTTACCGCATTTGTTGGCTGCAGGCGATATTTCCCTGCCTTGTAATAATGGGAACCTTAGGGAAATTGTTTTTGTGAATGGCTTCCAAGGTGGAGCCATCACCTCCGATACAAACCAAAAGCTCGGCTTCCTCGTCGTATTCGTCAAGAACGCAAAAACCGCTGCTTTCCAATTTGTTTTTTAGCAGGATGCTCGTGTCTTTGGAGACAGGCATATCGTTGGTATATATACTAATTACTCTTTTTTCCATAGCCTTGATTTTACATTAACCTTTCAAATTCATCAACAAGCGTTTCAAATACTTCCATGGCAGAACGTATCGGTTCAGGAGATTCCATGTCTACGCCAGCAATCTTTAATAGTTCAATAGGATAGTCGCTTTCTCCGCTCTTTAGGAATTCAATGTAGTTTTTGCTGCCCTCCTTTAGAATAATATCGGAAATTGCCGCTGCGGCAGAATAGCCGGTAGCATATTTATAAACATAAAAAGCGTTATAAAAATGAGGAATTCTTGCCCACTCATACTGAATGTAATCATCAGGGGACAGGGCATCGCCAAAGTATTTTTTGTTGAGCTTTTCGTATTCGCTGCACAAGAAGCCGGCGGTTAAGGTTTCTCCTTTTTCGATGGCCTCGTGGGTAAGCTGCTCAAATTCGGCAAACATGGTCTGCCGGAAAAGGGTGGTTCTAAATTCTTCAATGTGCAAATTCAATAAGTATTTTTTCATTTGCGGATCTGCTTCCTTGGCAATGAGGTGTTTCATCAACAAGTTTTCGTTTACCGTTGAAGCCACCTCTGCGGTAAAGATGGAATGTCCTCCATAGATAAATGGCTGTGCGGTTCTGGTGTAATAAGAATGCATAGAATGGCCCATCTCATGGACAAGGGTAAATACATCCTTTAAGGTGTGGGTATAGTTTAACAAAATGTAAGGCTTGCTGTCATAGCAACCGAAGCTGTAGGCTCCGCTGGTTTTTCCTTCATTTTCGTAAACATCGACCCAGCCTTGGGCAAGGCCCTTCTTCATTTGTGCAAGATATTCTTCGCCCAAAGGAGCTAGGCCTTCTTCCATAATGGTCAATGCCTCTTCATAAGGGATGTCTTTTTTGGGAAGCTCGATTAATGGCACGTATACATCATGCATAGACAATTCCTCAACGCCCAAAACCTTTTTTCGAACCTCCATATAGCGATGAAGTGTTGGAAGACTTTGGTTGACCACGGAAACCAGGTTGTCGTAAACAGAAAGGGGAATATTATCGCCGGAAAGGGCGGCAGCTCTTGCGGATTCATATTTTCTTATGCGTGCGGTGATTACATCGGTTTTTGTGTTGTAGTTATAGCTTGTGGCAATGGTGTTAATCAGATCAGCATAAGCTTGATACATTTTGTCAAAGGCTTGTTTTCGCACTTCTCGGTGATGGCTTTCCATAAAGGTAATATAGTTTCCATGGGTAAGGGTTACCTCAGCACCGTCTTCGTCTGTGATTGTTCCGAATTTCATGTCTGCATTGTTTAGCATGGTAAAAATATCATTGGTAGCAGAATTGACCTCACTCATTTGTGCAAGGATGTTTTCTTCTGCATGGGTAAGGACGTGGGCTTGCTGACGCAAGATGTCCATTAGGGCAAAGCGGTAGGTTTCTAACCTTGGCTCTTCTGCCAAAAATCCAAGAAGAACCTGTTCACCGGCGGCCAGGATTTCCGGGGTAGAAAAAGAGGTGAGGGCACTAACATTGGCCACAACGCCCATGGCCTTGTCGCACATCCCTTGATACTTTTCTTCTCGGTTATCTTCATCTCGACGCATGCGAGCATAGACGAAGGGTTTTTCTAGGGTTTGCCACAGGCGGTCCTTTAACTCCAAGGAAAACAGCAAGCTTTCGCTGCTCTTTGTTAGGGTTCCGCTTAATGCAGCATACTGTTCTGCTAGCTGTAGGGCTTCTTCTAAATCTGCATTCCATTTATCTTCAGCGGGATACATATCTTCAATATCCCACTTGTAGTTTGGGTCAATTTCATTTCGTTGTTTAAGTTTTTTGCTCATTGATTGCCTCCTTGTTTACTTTGTATTTTAATTGTTGTAAAATGTATTATAACACAGATTAGGGAAAGGATAATAATTAATGGATAATCGACCGATAGGTTTCTTCGATTCGGGCCTTGGGGGGCTAACCTGTATACCACACTTGATGAAAAGACTACCGAAAGAAAAAATAATATATTTTGGAGATACTGCCAGAACCCCTTACGGATCAAAGGCAATCACCACCATACAGAAATTCTCAAGACAGATTGGGGATTTTTTAGTGGAAAATAAGGTGAAAATGATTGTCATTGCCTGTAATACGGTCAGTGCAACCTGCTTAGAGGACTTGCAGGCACGATTTCCCGATGTACCGATTTTGGGCATTATTGAGCCGGCAGCCATGAAGGTTGCAGAAAGCTGCTCTACACAAAACCACATTGGGATTATTGGAACAAAGGTGACTGTTTCCAGTCATACCTACAAAAATATCATCAAAGGACTCAACAAAAATTTAGAAATTTATGAGACGCCTTGTCCGGCTTTTGTGCCGCTGATTGAAGAGGGAATCATCAATAATGACATTATGGACTTGACCATTCGCCATTATTTAGATGACTATATGTTGGAGCATCGTTTAGATACTTTGGTTTTGGGCTGTACCCATTACCCGTTGATCAGAACCAATATTGAGCGGATTTATCCTCAGGTGCGAATCATTAACCCTTCAGAGGAGATTAGCAATAGTATTGAAGAGGTGTTGAAGGAACGAGATATGTTTGCTGAGGCTTCGGACTTTGAGAATACGTTTTATGCCAGCGACCTTTCGGAAAACTTTGTTAACATGATTGACCGAATTTTTTCCGATACGGATGTGAAGGTAGAATTTAAAAACTTAGAAGTAGAATAACGCAAAAAGAGAATTGAGAGAGAAAGGAAGTTATATTTTGGATTTAGAAGAATTATTAACGTTACTAGAATTAGATGAGCCATCGGGATTTGAGTATTTTGAAAACCTTGCGGATTTGGTTGAATGTGAGACAGAAATCCCGGAAGAGACGTTGTATATGCTGTTTTCAGAAGTCAATGCTTCTGCCGTTGCAGAAATCATAGAACATTATTTTGAAGAAATGCTAGAGACTATGCCTGATGATTCCATTGAGATTTATACCTTGCTGGAGAATATTAAGCTGGCACTTTTGGGACTGCTTGGTGCCGGAGAGGAAGACTCTGCACGATTACACTTTGCAGAAGAGTTCCACAAGTTTAGAACCTGGTACACCTTTGAGTCGGAGGTCATTTGTAGCAATATAGATAGTGGAGAAGAAAAGACCTTGCCGCTAAGAGATGCACTAACCTTGTCCAGACTGGAGAAACTAGAGCATGACGAATACCGCTACGATTTTGCCGGATGTCTGGAATATGAGTTGGAAGAGTACATTATGGACTTTGCCGATTTGGCAAAGGAAGAGCTTACCTATGAAAGTGATGATCTTTTAGAAAACGGATACCTGTACGACGATGAAATGAAAGGACAATAAGCGTTTTGGAGGAAAGCAAGAAACAATATAGAATAGGAATGTTTGCAGCGTTGACCAGTGCCATTCTGTGGGGAGTTTTGCCAATTTATTGGCAAGCCTTACGTCCCATAGATTCCTTTGTGATTATTTTTTATCGGATAGTGTTGGTAGGCGTTGTTTGTTTTGTTGCGGCCTTGAAGGTTTACGGGCGAAAAGAAATGCTCAAGCCGTTGAAACACAAAAAAACCGTATTGATCTTCTTTTTGGCGGGGGTATTGATTACCACCAACTGGAGTATTTATATTTGGGCGGTCAATGCTAATTTGGTTATTCAAACCTGTATCGGTTATTATATTGAGCCGCTGATGGTTTCTGCCTTTGGCATTATCTTTTTTAAGGAAGGACTAAATCGCTCCAAATTAATCGCCCTCACCCTAGCCTTGGTGGGACTGGGGATGTTGCTTTTTTATTTTGGAGAGTTTCCTGCAGTGGCCTTAGCCTTAGCGGTGACCTTTGCCACCTATGCGGCAATAAAAAAAGGCGTACAGGCCCCACCGATTTTGGCACTGCTATATGAAACCATATTCCTCCTTCCTCTGGCCTTGGTGGTGATTGTGTACTTAGAACTCACCGGGAGAGGCGCTTTGGGCGTAGGAGAGCCTTATCAATACGGGTTATTGTTGCTTGCAGGGATTATGACGGCAATTCCCTTGGGATTTTTCGGACTTGCTGCAAATAAAATTCCGCTGGTGTCTTTGGGGATTATTGAAT
>JAVWKI010000120.1:0-5565 GCA_036638575.1 Anaerovoracaceae bacterium
TTCTAGCATCTTTGGTGCGGATGCCTGGTTTCCAATAAGGATACCGCCAACAAAACGATTGTTGACAAAGTATAGCTTCTTGTAAATTCCTTTTGCATCCTCATATAGCTCTACCGCCTTATAGTGAAGGTTTTCCTTCTTGCCATTGTCTCCGATAGCATATAGCTCTGCACCAAAACCACTAAAGGCATTGGACGGAGTAACCGGCTTGTAAGTTGCCTCATCGCCTACTGCGTTGATTCCTGCAACCTTACCCATTTCTAGTGCCTGGTTCCAAATCGCAAAGCTTACGCCATTGGTAACTGCAACATCACCTGCTGCGTAAACATTGGCATCACTGGTCTGCATTCTGTCGTTTACTTCTATCCATCTACCACCGGCAAGGCCTGCTGCAACGCCGACCTCTGCGTTTGGCTTAATTCCTGCAGAGATAACCACTAGCTCTCCATGGGCAATGGTTCCATCTCCTAGGGCAACGCCTTCTGTTACGATTTCAGAAACCTCCGCAGAGCAAATCACCTTGATTCCCGCTTTTTCTGCCGCCTTACGCAACAGCTTAGAACCCATTTCATCTAGCTGGTTCTTCATAATGCCCTCAGCACGTTCAATAATGGTTACTTCCTTGCCGGCACGTCTAAACTCCCATGCCGCTTCAAGGCCAAGTACACCGCCACCGATAACTGCTACCGTCTTCACCTTATCAATTCTTTGGCGAATTGCATTGGCATCTTCTAGCTTTCTGATGTGGAAGACATCTTTTCGATCAGAGCCCTTAATTGGTGGTTTATTGCATTCTGCACCTAGTGCATAAATTAATTTATCATAGCCTTTCTTTTCGCCGTCATTAAGAACAACTTCCTTGGCAGCTAAGTCAATCTTTTCTATGGTTTTTCCTAAAGTTACACGGATATTATTTTCTTCATACCAAGCAAGCTGTCTTGTAAAGAAGTTGATGGCATCTAGCTCAGATAAAATTCCCTTGCTGATCATCGGTCTGTTGTAGCAGAACACTTCTTCTGAAGAAATAATTTCAATGGCTGCAAGCTTGTTTCTCTTGCGAATTTCTTCCGCTGCAGAAAGGCCCGCAATTCCGCCACCCAAAATCAGGAACTTATCCGGATCCTGTGACTGGAAGGTTACTTCTTCTACTTGAACCGGTACAAACTGCTCCGGACCTACGCCGCAAACAGGGCAAGATTCCGGTGCTTCAGGGCTTTCGATTACTTCTCCGCAAACTAGGCACTTCCAGTAACGTTTACCCATGAAGATTTCTTCTGGCTCAACTACTTCACCCTTAAGTACAGACATTCCGAATCCATATCCAAATTCAAAGGCCTCTTCAAGCTGTACCTCTGAAGGCTTAAACTGAACTCTTAGTCCCTCTCCGTACACCTTCAAGCGAAGCTGCTTTAATCTTTGCATAATATGCGGAACACCTTCTCCACTCCATCCATAAGAACCAAAGGCAGAAGCAATTTTGCCTCCATGGGTTCCGGCAAAGATGGAAGTCGTTAAATCCCAAATCGGCTTTAACGCTTCTCCGATAATTGTTGGTGTACCAAATAAGATACCGTCAGCCCAGTACATTTCTCCAAGAACCGCACTTTGATCTGCCTCAACCATATCATACATTCTTACATTAATATCTCCGGCAGCCTGAATCCCTTCGCTGATTTTTTCTGCCAGGATCTTGGTGTATCCATAAGCTGCAACGTAAGGAATAACTACCGTCTTTTTGATGTTTGGGTTATCCTCTGTTGACCATTCCTTATAGATGTTCACGATCTTCCAAGGATTTTCGTCAAGAACCGGACCGTGTCCCGGGCAAATCATATCAATTTCCAAATCCTTGATCTTGTCTATGGCCTTAAGCACATAAGATTTAAACGGCCCCATAATATTATCAAAGTAATACTTCAATGCACTGTTATAGCCCTGCCAATCATGAAGCTTTGAAATCAAAACCTCCGGTAAGCTGTAGTGACAACCAAAGGAGTCACAAGTTACCAATGTTTTATCTTCTTCTATATAAGTGTACATTGCATCCGGCCAGTGTAGGTTCGGTGCTGCGATAAACCTTAGGGTCTTGTCGCCTAGGCTCAAGGTATCCCCTTCCTTAACAATAACCGACGTAAAGTCCGTATTGGTAATTTCTTTCATGAATTTCAACGCGGTGGCTGTTCCTACAAGTTTAATTGCCGGATTAATTTCGATTAACTTCTCCGCAGATCCAGCATGATCCGGCTCAGTATGGTTTACTACAATGTAGTCAATATCCTTGATATCTACCAGGCTAGTCAGCTTATCCATGTACTCTTCCATACACTTTGCCTTGGCAGTCTCAAATAAAACTGTCTTTTCGCTACCCTTAACTAAATATGAATTATATGTTGTTCCAAACTCAGTGTTCATAATAATGTCAAATACACGTAAGCCCGGATCCAATATTCCTGTCCAATAAAAGTTCTTTTTTAATTCTAGTGTTTTCATAATCATTCCTCCTAAGATTATTGCCTTATGTGAAAATTATATCCACTTTCCCTACATTTCAAACAAATAAATCACAACAATTTTATGGATAACTTTACAATGTGCTCATCGTAACTTTTTACCGACAAATCGTCGATCATCACATCCTCATAAAAATACTCTCCTACTTTATATCCCTTTTCTCTGGCAAAATCAAGTACCTTGTGCAGATTTTCATCTTCTCGATCATAACCATAATCATAGTGGGTAAGATACCTGCCCTTTTCTTTTAGATGATAAGGAAGTTTCTTTTTGCGTTCAGCCTTACTATAGATATAGGCATAGTTAATGAGCTCCGCCCCTTCTACCTCTCTCCGATCAAACATTACCCCAATATCGTATACCCGATTAAGCCCCAGCTCATCGCAATAATTCATGTGCTTAACAATGGCCGCTTCTAGTTCCGCATCCTCAGTGCTCACGGTATACTTGGAGCAAATTAGCCTTTCTTATGCCTGTTCTTCTTCTTTCACCGTTCCAATTTCCACAGCCTTTGCATCCGTTGTAATCTTGAGCTTAAACTCAAGATATTCTCCCATCCATCGCAGCTTTGCAACCTTTTCCTCCACGGCCTTTTTTTGCTCCTCCAGTAGGCGCGTTAACTCCTCCGGACTTCTTCGATCCAGATACTCCTTAATCCCCTTAAGGGGCATCCCCAAATCTCGAAGGGAGTAGATCAAGGCAAAGTCATCTAGCTGATGATAAGAGTAGTACCGGTAGCCGTTTTCCCCAATAATTTTGGGACATAAAATGCCGATACGATCATAGTGGAATAGCGTTTGTTTGGTCACCTTGCAAAGGGTAGCAAACTCTCCTGTTGTAAAATATTTTTTCATTTTCACCTCTTGACTATATTGTTACCATATAGTTTATCATATTTTTTAGATAAACAATACCAACAAAAATTAAAAGAAAAGAGAAAAAGAGGATAATATGGAACATGTATTTGAAAACGGAATAACCAAGGGAAAATTCACTCGCTTTGTGGCCCCTTCTGTACTGATGTTTATTGTCATTAGTATGTACTCTATCGTAGATAGCATCTTTGTGGCAAACTTTGTAGGAACCAACGCCTTTGCTGCATTAAACCTAGTCTATCCGCTGCAAGGCCTAGTTTGGGGATTATCCATCATGCTCGCTGTAGGGTCCAGTTCTTTGGTTGCCATCAACTTAGGGCAGGGGAACACAAAAAAAGCGAACCAACGGTTTACCCTAATCTGCCTATTTGCTTTGGTATTTGCTTTGGTTATCGTCCTGCTAAGTTTTATCTTCTTTGAAGACCTGATCACGTTTTTGGGTGCCAACGATACACTTAGAGCCGATGCGACCATCTATGGTAAAATTTTAATCGCAGCAACGCCTGCGGCGTTTTTGGGAACCTTGTTTGAGTATTTCATTCGTGTTGAAGGAAAACCAAACTTCACCTTGATGCTTTACATCTTAGGTGGCGTTACCAACCTGGTTTTGGACTTCATCTTTTTGGTTCCTTTTGATATGGGCATTGAAGGTGCTGCCTACGGAACCCTCGCGGGTATGGTTGTGGTTATGCTCGTCGGTGGATTTCACTTCCTTTTTCACTCGGTAAAATTAAAGTTCACCAAGCCTTCCTTTGATATCAAATTTATCCTCCATAGTATCTCTAACGGTTCTAGTGAGCTGGTCACAGAATCTTCCATCGGGATTACAATTTTCGCCTTCAACCTAATTGCCATCCGCCTTGCAGGAGAAGCCGGAGTTGCTGCTGTGGGCATTGTTATGGATACACAGTTCCTTCTGGTCTCCATCCACCTTGGCTATGTTTGCGGTGTTTTACCCCTACTCAGCTATTACTATGGCGCGAAAAAATATGATGTAATGAATATTTTTCTTCGTTATTCCAAACGATTTATTTTCTTCGCCTCTCTCTCCATGGCAATCTTAGGATTCTTAGGTGCACCCCTCATCAGCCGAATCTTTGCTCCTGTGGGAAGCGAGGTTTATCAGCTTGGTGTCATCGGTGTTCGACTTCTGGGTGTTTCCTTCCTATTCTCCGGGCTAAATGTGTTCGCCTCAGGATTTTTCAGTGCCTTTGGTCATGGACATATTTCTGCCATTATTTCCCTCTGCCGTTCCTTAGTTTTCGTTATTCTCTTTGGTGCTTTATTCGCCTTCCTCTTTGGGATACAGGGGCTTTGGATCAGTATCATTGCAACGGAGCTACTCACCGCAGGCTTCTCCCTCTTCCTCATCAAAAAATTCCAAAGCAGTTATCACTACCAATTTTAGGATAGAAATAAAACTTCAAGAATCAATACTGAACATTTCTCTGTATTTTCTGATTTTTCTGTTGACTGTTTCTCCTTTCAGGGTTAGACTTAACTTACTATTCTTCTATGATTTTGAATAGGGAAGATGCACGAATTGCATTTTAAGAAAGGGGGACAATATGTCAAAGAAAAAACTAACCACCGAAGTTGGTGCACCGGTTAGCGACAACCAACATTCTCTTACCTCAGGAGAGCGCGGACCAATTATGATGCAGGATCTCTGGTTACAAGAAAAGCTTGCTCATTTTGATAGAGAGGTTATTCCTGAACGAAGAATGCACGCAAAAGGTAGTGGTGCCTTCGGTTATTTTAAGACAACCGCTGATGTTTCTGCCTATACCAGGGCAAAAGTATTTGAGCAAAACAAAGAAACCGAAGTATTTATTCGATTTTCTACTGTAGCCGGCGAACGAGGTGCTGCTGATGCAGAACGAGATATTCGTGGGTTTGCCGTTAAATTCTATACAGAGGAAGGAAACTGGGATCTTGTAGGAAACAATACTCCCGTATTCTTCATTAGAGATCCGCTAAAATTCCCGGATTTAAACCATGCGGTGAAGCGAGATCCAAAAACCAATATGAGAAGTCCGCAAAACAATTGGGATTTTTGGACACTTCTTCCTGAGGCCTTCCACCAGATTACCGTGGTAATGAGTGACCGAGGAATACCTGCTTCTTATCGTCACATGCACGGCTTTGGCAGCCATACCTATAGCCTGTATAACGACAA
>JAVWKI010000121.1:0-2078 GCA_036638575.1 Anaerovoracaceae bacterium
ACCGTTTTTGTGTTTTATACGGCTGGTGGCGGAAAAATCCATAACATTTTGAATTGAAGGCTTCTCCATGCTATAATGAAAATAATGGAAAAACAGAAAAGAAAGGGGAGTTAAGGATGCACAGTTTACCGCAATATTTTTATGATTTGACCATTTGGTCTATTGGCTTACGTTTGTTTTTGGCACTGGTCATTGGTGGAGCGATTGGTCTTGAACGAGGGGCGAACAGACATCCTGCGGGATTTAGAACACATATTTTAGTTTGCATGGGTGCAGCCCTTTGTATGTTGACCAACCAGTATATCAATGATGTTTGGGGACAAATTAGCGATCCGGCGCGCATGGGGGCCCAGGTAATTACCGGTGTAGGCTTCTTGGGTGTAGGCACCATATTGATTACGGGCAAGAATAGAATCAAAGGACTGACTACGGCTGCCGGACTTTGGGCTTCGGCATGTATTGGTCTAGCCATCGGCATAGGGTTTTATGAAGGAGCAATTATCGGCGCGATTCTGATTTTTGTCAGCCTATCCTTCTTGCCAAGAATAGAAAGCTATGTATATGAGCATTCGGGGGTACTGAATCTTTACTTGGAGCTTTCCCAGGTTTCCCGATTTAAGCCCCTGATGAAAGAACTGAAAGTGATGGGCCTGACGGTTTATGAAACCACCTTAAATGAGTCCAGTCCCATAACGCCAGAAGGGATAGCCGTATCCCTTTCCCTGAAAGCCCCAAAACACAAAGAAAATAAAGAAATTATTACAGAGATTGGCAATATAGAAGGAGTAGTGTTAATAGAAGAACTATGAAAATTTTAGTAATCAGTGATACCCATGGAAGTATCGCAAAAGTAGAAGAAATTGCAAAGAGACTTACCGGCATAGATTTGCTCGTACACCTTGGCGATTACAGCGAGGACGGCTGGACCCTGTCTCAACGATTGGGAATAGATGTAATCACGGTAAAGGGCAATATGGATGGAGAGTATGCAAAGAAATATGAATTTTTTGATGTAGAATGTGGAAAAATATTGATTACCCATGGGCATCTTTGTGGCGTGAATCACAGCTACAATAACCTTCTTTATGCCTGTGAGGAGGAGGGATGTGTGGCTGCATTTTTCGGTCATACCCATGTACCCTGTAACGAAGAAATAGAAGGGATTCGCTTGCTCAATCCGGGAAGTATTTCAAGGCCGAGAGATGGAAGTGAAGGCTCTTATGCCATCGTTCATACCGATGAAGAGGGAATAGAATGTTCCGTGATTTACTATCGCAAGGAAGGAGAGCTGCCAAAGAAAAAGCCCCAAGGTGGTTACCTTAGAGCTTTGTTAAACTATAGTGATCGGTTCTAGGCGATCAAGCAAGGCTGCCGTTTCCTAGGGAAACTAGGCATCTAAATCTTGAAGCTGTTTTGCTACACTTTCAAAGGAAGTAGAGCCGGCAGATCTCTTCCCGCGAATGCAGGCTTCGACGCTGATCTTGTCGTGAATATCTTCCTGGAACAGAGGAGAGAACTCCTGCAACTGCGCCAAGGAAAGATCCTCAATGGCACAGCCCTTGTTAATGCAGTGAAGCACTAGGGCACCGATGATTTCGTGACAGTCTCTAAATGGAATTCCCTTAGAGACCAGGTAATCCGCAGCATCGGTAGCGTTCATGTACCCGTACTTGGCCGCATCCGCCATGTTTTCCTTGCATACCTTCATGGTCATGATCATTTCCGTAAAGATATTTAGGGAATCCTTCAGGGTGTCTCCCGCATCAAAGGCAGGAAGCTTGTCTTCTTGCATATCCTTGTTATAAGCCAGAGGCAATCCCTTCATAATGGTCAGCAAGGTCATTAAATCCCCATAAACTCGCCCGGTTTTGCCGCGAATTAATTCCGCCATATCCGGGTTCTTTTTTTGTGGCATAATGCTGCTACCTGTTGCGTAGGCATCATCAATTTCTACAAAGCTAAATTCCTTAGAGCTCCACAAGATCAATTCTTCACAGAAGCGAGAAAGATGCATCATCCCCGTAGAACAGCAGCTAATGAATTCGATGGCAAAATCTCTGTCGCTGACCGCATCCATG
>JAVWKI010000121.1:2088-5558 GCA_036638575.1 Anaerovoracaceae bacterium
GCCAAGCTCCTGAGCGAGAAAATCTCTATCTGTATCATAGGTGGTTCCTGCAAGGGCACCGCTGCCCAAAGGCAAGAAGTCCATTCTTGCAAGACAGTCGGCAAACCGAGTTTTGTCTCGATAGAACATCTGATAATAAGCCAAAAGGTGGTAAGCAAAGGTTACCGGCTGTGCACGTTGCAAGTGGGTATAACCGGGCATTACCGTTTCCTGATGAGCGGTTGCCAGAGTTTTTAGTGCATCAAGAAGATTATCCAGCAGACCATCGATCTGTTCAATTTCTTTTTTGATGTGCAATTTAAAATCCACAGCAACTTGGTCATTACGGCTTCTGGCAGTATGCAGTTTTTTGCCGGTAGCACCAATTCGCTCAGTAAGGATTGTTTCGATATTCATGTGAATATCTTCTCCTTCAATGGTGAAGGTTACCTTTCCCGCTTCAATGTCCTGTTCAATTTCTTTCAAGGCAGTAATGATTTGTGTGGCTTCCTCTTCTGTGAGAATCCCTTGGCGGGACAGCATCTTTGCATGGGCGATGCTGCCCGCAATATCTTCTTTATATAATCGTTGATCAAAGGTTATAGACGCGTTGAATTCATTACTCGATGAAGTCGCCGCCTTTGTAAACCTTCCTTTCCAAAGCTTCATTTTGCTGGTATCCTCCTTCTTTGGTCTGCTTTTGAATTGCACGAATCTTCAGTGGCAAGGAGAACAAGTTGATGAATCCTGTTGCATCGCTTTGTGTATATACTTCATCCTTGCTGAATGTTGCAAATTCTTCACTGTATAGTGAATTTGGAGATTTGCTGGCTACTGCCGTTGCATTTCCTTTGTATAATTTGATTTTTACTGTTCCCGTTACCAATTCCTGTGTACTATCTACAAAGGCATTGATGGCCGTCATTAATGGAGTAAACCAAAGTCCATCATAGCAAAGCTGTGCAAACTTTTGTGCAACGATGTTCTTGTACTGCATGGTGTCTCTATCCAAGATTAGCTTTTCCAGTGCTTGGTGCGCTTCATAAAGAACGGTGCCTCCTGGAGTTTCATAAACACCTCGAGATTTCATTCCCACAAGACGGTTTTCAATAATATCAATAGTTCCTACTGCATTGGCTGCAGCTACGTCGTTTAGCTTAGTGAGTAAATCAATAGGGCCTAGGTTTACGCCGTCAAGACTTACCGGCACACCTTTGTTAAATCCGATTTCCACAAAAGTTGCCTTGTCTGGAGCTTCTTCTGCAGGCATAGAGAGAACATGAATATCCGGAAGATGTTCGTTCCAAGGGTTTTCTAAATTTCCACCCTCATGACTGATGTGCCAAATGTTTTCATCTCTGCTGTAGATTTTTTCTGTAGTTTGTGCGATAGGAATATTGTGTTCCTTTGAATATTGGATAAGGTCCTCTCTAGAAGTGAAGGTCCACTTATCGTCACGCCAAGGGGCGATAATTTTGATTGATGGATCAAGGGCCTTAATGGTTGTCTCAAATCTTACTTGGTCATTTCCCTTACCTGTACAGCCATGGCAAATGTAGTAAGCGCCTTCTTCTTGGGCAATTTCTACCAATTTTTTTGCCATAAGTGGTCTAGCCATGGAAGTACCTAGCATGTAGGAGTTTTCATAGATAGCGCCAGCCTTAAGTGTAGGCCAAATATAATCTGTGATAAACTCTTCTTGAATGTCAAGGACATAGGATTTTGTTGCACCTGTAGCCAATGCCTTAGTGTTGATTGCATCGAAATCTTCTTTCTGTCCTGCATTACAGCAAACAGCGATGACTTCACTTTGATAATGCTCCTTTAACCAAGGGATAATTACAGATGTATCAAGGCCACCTGAGTAGGCCAAAACAACTTTTTCATTTGTTACCATTTTCTTTTCCTCCATGTATAATTATTTAAATCTTGGTTTAATTATACAATAGTATTTATAATAATGCAAGGGGGAAAACACAAAAAAGATAAAGACTTTCTATGTTTTTTAGTGTAAAATGATCCTATAGAAGGAAGTTATACCATTGAAAGGGCCAAAGATGAAATTAAAGTTCGAGCACGTACACCTTAAGTGGGGAATTACTGTATTACTGGTGATCCTCTTTTCAATTACATACTTTTTTATGGTCTATAGAATGGATGGTTTGCTGAAATACTTAGGCGTAGTCAACAAAATTTTGACTCCATTTACCTATGGATTGGTCATGGCCTATTTGCTTTGCCCATTATACAATTTATGCATGAGAGTGCTGCAAAGGGTTCGCTGGCCGAGGATAAACAAAAAGGATAAGAGCTTGACGATTTCAAAGGCCTTGTCTACCACCGCTTCTTTGGTGGTGATGTTTGCCATTATCGGTGCCCTTCTTTGGATGATTATTCCGCAGCTGATTGAGAGTATCATCTCCATCGCTAGGCAGCTCCCTTCGGTAATTGAGGATTTTGTGGCTTGGCTGCAGCATCGATTTGATAATTTGCCCCAGCTTACCGGCCCCATGGAACGTTGGGTTAGCGATACCTCAGAGAAGTTTGTTCGCTGGGTAGAGGGAATCTTGGTTCCGCAATACGACCGATTGATTTTGGGTATATCCGGAGGACTGGTTGGAATTGTAAATGTCATCAAAAACTTTTTCATTGGGGTAATTATTTGCGTCTTCTTTATTAATAGTAAGGATATCTTTGAGGCACAAAGCAAAAAGTTGATCTTTGCGCTGCTGAGAGAAGAGCGTGCAGATGCCTTCCTTAGAGGGGCCACATTTACCAACAGAACCTTTGGCAGATTTATTAATGGAAAACTAATTGACTCGTTAATTGTAGGAATTATTTGTTTTGTGGTCATGAGTATATTCAACTGGCCCTACGCCCTATTGATTAGCGTAATTATCGGTATTACCAATATTATCCCATTTTTTGGGCCGTTTATCGGTGCAATCCCTTCCGCACTGCTACTTCTTATGGAAGATGCTTGGATTTGCTTCTACTTTGTTATTTTTATTTTGATTTTGCAGCAAATTGACGGAAATATATTGGGACCTAAAATTTTAGGAGACAGCACAGGGCTTTCCAGTTTTTGGGTAATGTTTGCGATTTTGGTTGGCGGTGGATTATTCGGCTTTGTGGGCATGATTATCGGTATTCCGCTATTTGCCGTATTTTATGCATATTTATGCTATGCAGTAAACAAAAAATTGGAGAAAAAAGGTCTCTCTACAGATTTAAGAGAGTATCAAAAACTATATCGTTACGGGGAAAGGGCACAGGAGAATGAAAGACAAGCTTAAGGAAATTAAACATATTATTTTAGATGGAGATATGCGGGAGTACACCGCATTTAAAGCAGGGGGAAAGGCCGATGGATTGGTTATTCCCCAAGATAAAGAAGAGTTAAAACAGGTATTGACCTATTTGGATCAGGAAAACATACCCCATACGATAATTGGAAACGGCTCAAACTTTTTGATCAAGGACGGTGGCTA
>JAVWKI010000122.1:0-5473 GCA_036638575.1 Anaerovoracaceae bacterium
ACATCGGTCTGCCCCAAAAAAATTTTTCCGGCATGCTGCTGAATTTCTCCATGTCGCAAGAGAAAAATTCGCTTTCCTGCGGCCAAGGCTTGCAGATCCAGTTCCTCCTCGCCCCTTTGCACATAGCGCAAAATTTCCTCATAGCCGGCTTGATCATCCATATCCAGCAGTACCCCTTCTCGGCCTCCGTCTACACGAATTAGTTCCTGCTCCAAGGGTTCAAGCACGCCTTTTAGTCCATGTTTTCCATCATGGGCCAATATTCGCTCCACATACCGCTGGGGAAGGTAAAGGGGATGCCCTTTTTTCCCCAAATAGCAAGGAACCACCATATTCTTTTCCGTTGCTGCTGCCAAAACGCGTTTAATGACTTCCGGGAAAACAAGGGGACAGTCCACCGGCAAAAGTAAGATTCCCCCCTCAGCATTTTTTGCTGCTGCAATTCCTGCACCAATGGAAGAAAACATCCCCTTCTCATAGTCTTGATTGTACACTTCAATTAGGCCCTCTTGGGCAATTAGCGGGGCGAGAAGCTCTCGCTGATGACCGGTGACCACATAGATGGTTTTGATGCCTGCTGCCCGAAAGCCCTTGACCGCAACCAAAAGCGCCGGTTCTCCCCCAATGGGAAGAAGCGGCTTAAATGCCTTCATGCGAGAGGACAGCCCCCCGGCGAGAATTATCGCAACAACCTTACCGCTCTCCATGACCGGTCCTTACCTTAATCAACTGGGCACTGATGCTAATGGCAATTTCCTCTGGTGTTTCTGCATAAATCGTCTCACCTATCGGTGCATAGATCTTTTCGATTTCCTCTTGGCTTACCCCTTCTTCCCTTAACATCTCAAACAGCATCGCATTTTTCTTCTTGCTTCCAATCATTCCAATATACGCATTTTTTTGTTTTAAGGCATCACGAAGCACCTGATAATCCCCCATGTGTCCTCTGGTGACAATGATAATAAAGCTTTCTTCGTCGGTTTGTATGGTTTCAAAAGCCCGTTCAAAGGAATCGATGACCTTTACCTCCGTTGCTTCCGGAAATCTTTCTCGGTTTGCATATTCTTCTCGATCATCCACCACAATGGTTTGAAAATCAATATGGCGAAGCACCGGTTCAAGGGCAAGACCTACATGACCGCAACCAAAGATATAGGCCTTATTTCCCAGCTTAAAGGTTTTGGCAAAGTCTCCGGGATTTGCCGCTTCAATATAGTCAATCTTTACGTCCGCATTTCCCCCACAACCCATATCCAAGGCATCTTTTTCGGTTGTGTTAAGCTTGAAATGATAGGTTTTTGACTTTTCCTTTGTTTTTAGTGTTTCTTTGCAAAGTCGCTCCGTTTCGGCTTCGATTTTGCCACCACCTACGGTTCCAATGGTGCTTCCATCTGCCTTCATCAGCATAATCGCACCAGCTTTTCTCGGCGTTGATCCCACAGTATCCACAACTGCTGCCAAGACAAAATCTTCCCCCTGCTCAATTAAATCTCTTGCAAAATACATTAATTTACTACTCATTTTCTCTCCCTTTCTCTACCTTTCTGTCGCAAACTTTATCTAGCCGGCGAAGCACACTTCCGCAACCACATGGCGTGGCTAGGATCCTGCCCCGATCTCCGGTTTTGTACCGAATAAACGGCATTCCCTTTCGGGTCAATGTAGAAAAAACAATTTCTCCAAATACGCCATCCTCTTGCAATTCCCCTGTTTCCGGATGAACAATTTCAATATAAAGATCACTTTCCCGAATATGGTATCCCGAAAGCTCCTTGCAGCTAACCGCACAGCCAAGGCCCATTTCCGTCATGCCGTAATGTTCAAAAACCTTACATCCCCAGTGCTGTTCAAGAAAGGCACACAGGTCACTGGGAACATAATCCCCGCTGAGCAGCACGGTGCTTAGCTTGATTTGAGGAAATCTCTTTGCCAATCGCTCTACCTGACCGGGAATGCCTACAAGAGAAGTGATCTGTTCCTCCCGAATCAGCTTTTCCACCAAGGCCAGGTCTTCCTCTCCACTGAGCAAGCCAAAGCAATGGACCTTTGCGCCAAGGCGCGCAACGCCAATCCGAAGAAGATCCCCCACTGATCCCGGGCGCTTATACGCCATCAAAATCAACAAACGATCTTCCTTGGTAACCAAATTCTCCATCCCCCGATGAAAAAAATCAACGGTAAGCTCCTGATCCTCCTTAGTAAAAAAAACACGCTTCGGCTTGCCTGTACTGCCACTGGTTTCTAGGGTTACAATGCGGTGAATTTCCCTTCCGGGAACACAGATCATTGCTTCTCCTTGTTCCACCAATTCCTTTCCCTCAGTAAAGGGAAGCGTATGAAATTTGCCTGGAACAAAGTCAATATTTTTTAATTTATTTTTGTAGAATTCCGAGTTTTCCTTGGCCCATAACAGCGTTTCTCTCAGCTTTTTTTCTTGGTAATTTCGAAGGATTTCTGCAGTTAGGCTCCCCTTCTGTATGCCTAATTTCTCCTCCGTCCACCGATCTAAATACTGTCCCTCCATGGCTACTCTTCCCATTCTAGCTGCTCCCCAAGCCAGGTAAGAGTTGCATCGATTAACAGGGGACACTTCTCCACCTTGTTTAATGGATTATCTTCAAGAATGTCCTTGCAGGTTACACTGCCAAAGCTGTCTTCAAACCATTCTGCTAAATCTCGCACCGCTACCCCATCTGCCTCCACCGGATCGGCCAAATACAAAATGCTGTTTGCAGCCGTGAGAATACCACAAGTTCCCCCTTGCCATGCGCCAAAGCAAAGGCCTGCCGAAGCATCGACCATCTCCTGATTTTCTTTTCCCAGACGGCTAAGGCCTATGGCCATAATCATCTGGCTACAGCAATATCCCTTGAGTTTATACTCCAAAATTTCCTGTCGCATAATCCTTCCTCCTTCTTTGCTGATTTTTTATTCCGGTTTTTTTGCAATTAACATAAAATAGCCGGTTCCTTTTTCTGCCTTACACCCTTCTAAGCTTTCTCCATTTAGTATGCGTTCCGCCACAAAGGTGTCTAAATCTGCGGAGCGATCTTCCCAAAACTCTACTTGAAAGCCCACTTCCTCCAAATATTCTATTAGTGGATCCTTAAGAAAGCTTGTTCCAATCCTAAAATTCACTGCACGTTTCTTGTGCTCCTCTGCACAATCTTCACTACAAGAATTGCTTTCATGGGGAATTTTTGCCATTCGCTCTGCCTCAATTTTTGCGGCTTGAATCTGCTTTTCGTCCGGATTTTTGATGTATAGATCGCTGATAAATAGCTTTCCTCCTTTTTTTAACACACAATAGGCTTCATGTAAGGCTTCATCAGGCAAGTTAATTAAAGAAAGAACGCACTCCATAATTACACCATCCATGGAAAAAGAAGAAAAATCCTCCAAAAATTCTCCATCTCCATACTTCACGCTGACCTCTGGATGCTTTTCCTTGGAAATTCGGATTTTTTCAAGATCCAATTCAAGACCTTCTACGGTTACGCCATATTTTTTCATTAAATGGGCTCCCGTATCTCCTTCTCCGCTACCGATTTCCAGCAGCCTTGCTCCTTCCTTAAAGGCACAAAGCTCCATTGCCTTTTCTGTAATGTTAAATTCTCCCGGTCTAAAAATGCTCATTTTTCTTCTCCTCTATAAATACTGTTATATGCACAAAATGGTATTAGTTTGTTGTCTTCTGTCAGCTGCTGCACGCGGCAGCGCTTTACCCGTTCCGCATCTAAATTGTGCAGATCCTGAAAGGCCATCCCGGTAACCGTAAAGGTGTTTTGCCTGTAGTACCGCAAAAACTGGTCAAAGTCCATCCCTTGCTCCTGATCGGCTTCCTCCTGCCGGCAGCAGCAGCCACAAGGCTCAGGTTCTGCAACTTCCCACTTGTTTAGCACATAGTCTCGATCCTTTTTGATCACCTCCAAAGGATCTGCTCCGCAGCAGGAAGCCCCCGTATTTCTGGTTTCATCACTAAGTAGACAGCGAATTTTATCTCCGTCCTTGATATAGGTACTATAAAAGCAGCACAGGGTATGCCCTGTGGTAATGGGACAAAACTCTTCTTGATGAAAATAACTTGTTTGCGCTTCTATTGCCTCCATCACATCGAACATCGTCACCCGTTCTTCCTCCCCGGGATGTCTACCGAAATAGCTTACCGGCTGAAAATGAATGCCCTTTACAATATCGATGTTTTCCAACAAAAATTCCATCATCTTGCCTATATTTTCTAAGTTCACCTTGGGAACAATTGTGGGTACAATGGTTACTGGTAAACCGGCCTTTCGACAATTTTCTATTGCCTGTTTTTTTACCTCAAGCAAATCTTCATTGCGTAGTTTTTGATAAATCTCCTTGGTGGTTCCGTCAAACTGCATAAAAATCACAGTGGCTCCCGCGTCCTTCAGCTTTTGCGCATAGCCCTCTTCCCGGGCAATTCGTTTGCCATTGCTATTAATTTGGATATAGTCAAACCCTTTTTCTCGCCCCATTTTGATGATTTGCGGAAGATCCTCACGCAAGGTGGGTTCCCCTCCGGAAAGCTGGATATTAAAGGGACGCTCTTCCCCTATTTCCAACAAAAAATCGTATTTCTTTTCTATCTCTTCAAGGGTAGGCTCTCCCGGTATGTCTTGCCCTTCTCCGTAGCCTTCCGCCTCTGCAAAGCAGTAAGGACAATGCTGGTTGCACCGATTGGTCAAATCGATAAGAACGCAGCAAGCCGTTTGCAAATGTTCACTGCAGGTTCCACAGTGCAGTGGGCATTCATCCCTTGCTCCTTGTGTGAGGGCAACCTTTGGGGGAATATTTACCACCTGCCGCTCCGTCCAATTTTGATACGCTTCCCTGCCACACACTTTGGTTCTCACCTCTCCATGTTCGGGGCAAACCGTTGAAAAATAAACGATTTCTTCCTCTACAATGTAGGCTGCATCTATGGGCTGCTTGCATTGGGCACACACGCTTTTGGTCTTTGTTATTATTTTTTGATTGATATTCATCGGCCCTCCTCTCTGTTGCCCCCCATTATGCAACGAGTTTTTCACTTATGCAAGGCTTTCTTTTTTTGTTCTCAGAGAAGCCTTAGCCAAAACGATTTTCTTCTGTCATGGCTCTCCCCCTCAAATTAAAGGCTTTTCTTGGGTTTTTTCTTTACAAAAAATGATGCACGTTTTTTTCAAAAAAAACAGGCTCCTCCAAAAAATCATTCTTGGAGGATGCCCCTTGTGTTTATTTTTCTTTCTTCGAGACCATCAGCCTCCGGCCATAATTCTCAAAATTTTTATCTGATCGCCGTCTTTTGGACAATAGGTGTCGTATTCCGCTCCTAGGAGCTGTTTTCCGTTAACCCACACCGCCCCACGATTGTATGCTCTTGCATCCAAAATTTCGCGGATGGTGGTTCCCTCGTCCAAATGGGTTTCTTTTTTGTTAATGATCAGCTTCATCCCGTCTCCTTCAACAG
>JAVWKI010000123.1:0-933 GCA_036638575.1 Anaerovoracaceae bacterium
AAACATGCTGGAGATAACAAAGTTAAAGGTAATGAATCATTTGCCGGCAATTTTTTTACCGATGGGAATATTGCCGCTTTATCAGTGGATTGTGGGGTTAATATAAGATGAATTTAAAAAAAGCAATACAGGAAAGACGTTCAAGACGCTCCTATTTGGATGCTCCGGTGGCACCTTTATCTATAGAAAAATTAGAGATCGCCGCATGGGAATGTAACCGATCAGGAAAACTAAATATACAAATTATTACCAATGACAAGGAGGCCTTTGGTAACCTAAAAAAAACCTATGGCTTGTTTTCCGGCGTGACCAACTACATCGCCCTAGTGGGAAAAAAAGAGGATCCGAATCTTTGTGAGAAGCTTGGCTATTACGGAGAAAGCCTTGTGTTACTTGCCACGACCTTGGGGCTTGGTACCTGCTGGGTAGGGGCAACCTTTGATAAGGAGGTTTGTCGCTGCAAGGTGGCAGAAGATGAAGAATTGCAATGTGTGATTGCCTTTGGCAATGTAAAGCTAAAGGACAGCCTGAAGGAAAAGGCAATTACCAAGGCGATTCATCGCAAATCAAAGGAAATCAAGGATATGCTCAAGGCCATAGAACAGGTTCCCAACTGGGTGGTTGATGGAATGCGCTGTGTAGTCAAGGCGCCTTCGGCCAGAAATCGTATGCCGGTGATGTTTTACTATTCCGGCGGTGTGGTAGCCGCTAGAATTAAAGGGGAAAGTCTCTATGAGTTTTTTGATTTGGGTATAGCAAAATTGCATTTTGAACTGGGTGTAGGAAAAGGCACTTGGGAATTTGGAAATGGAGGAATGTTTGAGTATGAACACAGTAATTTTAAACGGGAGTCCGCGGAAGGGGAACACACAAACCGCAATTCAGGCACTGAAGGAACAGGCGACAGGGAAGCTTGAGGTGATTCACCTAAAG
>JAVWKI010000123.1:943-5453 GCA_036638575.1 Anaerovoracaceae bacterium
GCTGCAAGGCCACAGGAAGCTGCGTGCATTCAGAGGACACCAATGAAATCATAGAAAAAGTGGCTGCGGCAGATTGTATAATTTTTGCTACACCAGTGTATTGGTGGGGCGTCAGTGCCCAATTAAAGCTTGCGCTAGATAAATTTTACAGTCGCTCAGAAGCACTCAAGAAGAAGACCAAAAAAATCGGCATAATTGCCATTGGAGAAGATACCTTAGACGGACCTCAGTATGACCTAATCAGCAAGCAATTCCGTTGTATTTGTGAATACCTAAATTGGGAGCTGGTTTTGGACCAAGCAATCTGTGCCGGAGGACCGGAAGATTTGTCCAAGGACAAAGCACAACTAGAAAAATTAAGTCACTGGGGACAGCAACTTTAACGATTGAACCAAAACGCCCCGGTTCCTTGAATTGTCGAGGAACCGGGGCGTAGTTTTTTGATGGTGTTTAGTTTTTAAGGCTCTGCATTGGTGCAGGAATTCTTCCGCCTCGGTTGATCATTTTGGCAGGGGACTTGGTGGAAAGCTTCATTACCGGACCGTTGCCCAGTAGACCTCCGAAATCAAGTTCTTCGCCTTCGTTTAGACCAACAGCAGGGATAACTCTTACTGCTGTAGTTTTGCTGTTGACCATACCGATTGCGGCTTCGTCTGCAATCAGTGCAGAGATTACCTCTGGAGTAGTGTCTCCTGGGATAACAATCATATCAAGACCTACAGAACAAACAGCAGTCATGGCTTCTAGCTTTTCGATGGTGAGTACCTTGTCTCTTGCTGCGGCAATCATTCCCGCGTCTTCCGTTACCGGGATAAAGGCACCAGAAAGGCCGCCTACATTACTTGAGGCCATAACGCCACCTTTTTTTACCGCATCGTTTAGCATGGCAAGGGCAGCAGTTGTTCCGCAAGCACCACATTGTTCCAAGCCGATTTCTTCAAGGATATAGGCAACGGAGTCACCAATCGCTGGAGTCGGTGCAAGGGAAAGGTCGATAATGCCAAATGGAACGCCAAGCATTTCGCTAGCCTCAGCACCAACCAACTGTCCCATACGGGTGATCTTAAAGGCAGTCTTTTTGATGGTATCGGCAACAGCCACCAAATCTGCCTTGTCATCCATTTTTGCAAGGGCGGCACGAACAACGCCGGGGCCGGATACGCCTACATTAATGACACAGTCCGGTTCACCAGGGCCATGGAAGGCACCGGCCATAAATGGATTGTCTTCGGGAGCATTACAGAAAACGACAAGCTTTGCAGCACCAACACATTGGTTATCTTTTGTTGCTTCTGCAGTGTCCTTTACGATCTTGCCCATCATGGCAACCGCATCCATGTTGATGCCGGCCTTTGTGCTACCAATATTAATGGAAGAGCAAACATAGTCTGTTTCAGCAAGTGCTCTTGGGATGGATTCAATTAGTTCCTTGTCTCCAGGAGAAAAACCTTTGTGAACAAGGGCAGAGTAACCACCGATGAAGTTTACGCCTACTTCCTTGGCAACACGATCCAAAGTCTTGGCATATTTTACCGGATCTCCACCGGAAGCACCGGCCAAAATCGCAATAGGGGTTACGGAAATTCGTTTGTTTACAATAGGAATACCATATTTTTTCTCAATGGTTTCCCCTGTTTTTACTAAATCCTTTGCATAACGGTAAATTTTATCATAAATTTTTTCGCAAGATTTGTCGATATCGCTGTCGGCACAATCAAGCAGGGAAATACCCATAGTAATCGTTCGTATATCTAAATTTTCTTCCTGGATCATGGTGATGGTTTCCAGAATATCGTTCATGTTTAACATTGATGTCCTCCCTTATACACGGTGCATGGAATTAAAAATATCTTCATGCATTACATGGATGGTCATGCCGTCCACATTCTGATCCAAGGTTGCCTTTAATTCTTCTAGCTGGCAAGTCATTTCCGTAATTTCTACCAACATGACCATAGCAAAATAGTCCTGTAAAACTGATTGGGTTACCTCAAGAACGTTTGCGTTGGCTTCAGCACAAGTGGTGCTGACTTTGGCAAGAATACCAACCATATCTTTTCCGATTACTGTAATTACTGCTTTCATTATTACCTCCGTTTTTCTAAGTATAATTTTTTGTGATAAAATTGTAAAAACCCATTGGCTTTACAATAATTTTTGAAAGAATATCTTGATGGAGAACCGATTTAAGGTTCCACAAGAGCAAAATTTGTTTCACTAATTTCACTATTTTAACATATTTTTTGCCGCTATCGCAACAACTCCATCATTTAAATTTGGATCTATTTGATACTTTATTGCGTAATTTGGATAATTTTCCGCAAAATATTGTTTATTACAAGCTTTATGACCGATAAGATTTGAAAACCATTTTGAATTTGCACAAAAGATGACCTGCTGTTCTCCACTGTTTTGAAGCAGGGTTTCCATTTGTTCTCGTGCCAATTCTCCCTCGACAATCTGCCGAAAGGCAGGGTGGTAACCGCCACTTAAATCGGAGCTTGTGGTAACTAGGTCGGTGCTTTTTAGGCCTACACGCAGGATTTGTATTTGATTTTCTGTCAAAATCCGGTACATTTCCTTGGTAATCTCTACCGTTTCTTCCCAAGTAGGCGGGATATATTTCCCTTCTTGGTATAGGGAGAGTAGCTCTGTATCTTCCAAAATTACTGTGGGATACAATCTAGCTAGGTCCGGCTTGAGCTTGGCCGCCTCTCTTGCAGAGCGCATTGCTTTTTCCTTTGTATCTCCGGGAAGACCAATCATTAGCTGTATGCCCAGCTGTATTCCTCGCTGAACAATCAGCTTGGCTGCTCGGCTTATGGTTTCTTCATCATGGCCCCGCTTGGAAAGGGAAAGTACCTGGGGATCAAAAGATTGTACGCCCAGTTCAATTACATCCACGCCATAAGCACAAAGTAAATCAAGAATTTCCTCGTTGATATAATCTGGTCGGGTGGAAAGGTGAATTTTATCAATTTTCCCTTGCTGCTTGTAAGCATAGGCTACCCGCAAGTATTCCTCTTGCTGGGCCATGGGGATTCCGGTAAAACTCCCACCAAAAAAAGCGACCTCGATGGTCCTTATGCCGCGTCCCTCCAGGGTAGGAAGATAGGTTTCTATAATGTTGTGTACATCCTCTTTTGCCACAGGCTTTGACCTAGCCGTAATGATTTTTTGATTACAAAAAACACAATCGTTGGGGCAGCCTTCGTGGGGGATGAATATTGGAATAATCGCATGTTTTTTCATAATAACCAGTTTAGCATAGGTAAGGAAAAAAAGAAAGGGAAGGCATTAACCTTCCCAAATGATACTTCCAATATCGGTTAAGGGATAGTCGTGAAAATATTTCACCCCAACCCCTCGTTGTTGGATAAAGGAGACAATTCCTTCGTAGTTTGGATGATCCTCTAAATTTCCATTGAACACAATTTCGTTGCCGATTCGTCCCGAAGCTCCGCCAAGGAAGCCGTAATCAAAACCGGGAAGCTGAACAAAGCCGGGGCTGACCAGCAGCACATCTAAGCCTGCTTCGCCTAACGCACGTGCCATGCCTTCATCAGAAATAATGACTGAGCGTTCATCTACAATTACGGTGTTACACTTGGTGTAGCCTTGTTTTACATTGATCAAAACCATGTTCATGGCCGTTGCAATTTCCAGTAAGGCTGGGGAAGTATACTTTAGATTATGAATAAAATATTTTCCCGTACACGCTGCATTATAGAGAATGTCTTGGGGGTATTGACTACCCAAAGCTTCTTTTTTCCCTTTGTATACCATGTTGCCAAGATCACAATAATAAATATCCGGATGGGTACTGATCTGGGGGTAAACCAGATCAGTAGGCCCTACCGTAGTAATTTCATCCTTTTCTGACAGGTAGGCATAAAGCAAAGGGTGGGCTAGGGAAGAAAGGTAAATCATCCGCGTTCTTACTCCTGTATTCCCATAATCTTTGGAAGGCCGTCAAATCCTGCCTTGAGATCTTCATCCGTAGGAATGTAATCGCTCATAATTCCATCATTAAATTTTCCGTAAGCATACATGTCGAAATATCCTGTTCCGGTAAGTCCAAATACAATTGTTTTTTCTTCGCCGGTTTCTTTGCATTTCATTGCTTCATCCATGGCAACCTTAATGGCATGGCCACTTTCTGGTGCAGGAAGAATTCCTTCCACCTTAGCAAAGGCAGTAGTTGCCTCAAATACAGCTGTTTGCTCAACGGCTCTTGCTTCCATCAAGCCATCATCATAAAGCTGAGAAAGCACCGAACTCATTCCGTGGTAACGAAGTCCTCCTGCGTGGCTTGCGGAAGGAATGAAACCGCTACCCAAGGTGTACATCTTGGAAAGAGGGCAAACCTTGCCGGTATCACAATAGTCATAAACATATTTACCACGAGTAAGACTTGGGCAAGAAGCCGGTTCAACTGCGATGAACTGGTAATCCTTTTCTCCTCTAAGCTTTTCGCCCATAAATGGAGAAATTAGTCCACCAAGGTTAG
>JAVWKI010000124.1:0-5409 GCA_036638575.1 Anaerovoracaceae bacterium
GTATTAGATCTAACAAAATTAACCGCGCCAACTAAAGAGGAAAAAAGATTCTGTGCCTAAGTGGCGCAGAATTTTTATTTGTGGATAATCACGCAAAGAGAGACGGAGGATAGACATCATGACAGATATTTATACGGTAGTCACAGAGTATGGCGAAATTGTCATTACAAAAAATGTGATCGGAAAAATTATTGTCGATGTGGTTTCGGAATTTGAAGGAAAGGTTTTAATTACCAACCACAAGGGCAAGGCGCAGGGACTGGTTTCCAAAATCGGCGGAATTGAACCGATTTCCAATTTGGACATTGTGTTTAAGGAGAAGGGAATCGATATTCGTGTTTTTGTTGCGATTCGTTTTGGTACCAGTATTGGCTATGTGACCAATACGCTTATTGATCTGATTCATGAGCGAGTGAAACGAGTGATTGGCAAGGATCCGGATAGTGTGGCTGTAGTGGTTTCAGGAATTATTTCCAAAAATATGGCCAAAAGAAATATTGAGGTGATGCGCCGTTATGATGGTAAGTGAGTTAAAAGGCGTAGGCGCAAAGAAAACGGAATATTTAGCAAAGCTGCGGGTAAGGACTTGCATGGACTTACTTTATTTGTTTCCCGCCAGCTATCAGGATCGGCGTAAGCCGGTTTCCCTCAGTCAGGTTGAGCCGGGAAAGCCGGTAGTGACCGGGGGCTGTTTGCAATGGGCAAGAAATGATGGCATCCCAAGGAGAGGAAAACGAATTTTGCATATTGGTGTGGAGGATTCGGGCGTCTTCATGGAGGTCATTTTTTTTAATTCTGCATTTTTGACCGGAAAATTTCGGACGGGGGAGACCTACTATTTTTATGGGACGCCAACAGAAAAAGGGGGTAGGCTTCAGCTTATTCATCCGGAGATTTTAGATCCCAGGGAAGAGGACGGCTGGGGAATTGTACCGATTTACCCCCTTACTGCTGGCTTATCACAAAAGGAATTGCGTAAGCTCCAAAGGATGGCCTTGGAAAAACTAGCGCCCTTTGAAGAGTATTTGCCTGAAGGAATCATCGCGGAGAATCAGCTACCCTCCCTTGATTTTGCCTTGCAGCAAATTCACTTCCCGCAGACAATGGAGGCGCTGAAACAGGCTAGGTTTCGGCTGATCTTTGATGAGTTATTTGTGCTGCAGCTAGGCTTGCTGATGATGAAGGAAAAGGGGAAGCGGGGAATTGGGTTTACCAAGGATGCGGTAGAAGAAGAATATATTGGGCGAATGCCTTATCCTCTTACGGATGCACAGCGACGAGTGATTGGTGAGATCATGGCCGATATGGAGGGAGAGTCCCCCATGAACCGCTTGCTCCAAGGCGACGTTGGATCGGGGAAAACCGCTGTGGCGGAGGTTGCCCTATACAAGGCGGCTAAAAGCGGATATCAGGGGGTATTTATGGCACCTACAGATTTACTGGCAGCCCAGCACTTTGGCAGTCTCAGGGAGTCTTTTGCCCCTCTGGGGGTGAAGGTAGGTTATTTGTCAGGACAAATGACCGCCGGACAGAAGCGAGAGACCTTAAAGGAACTGAAGGAAGGGACCATCGATATTTTGATCGGAACCCATGCGTTGATTCAGCCGGGAGTTGTGTTTCACAAGCTAGGGCTGGTCATTACCGACGAGCAACATCGATTTGGAGTGAAGCAGCGGGCTAGCCTTTTTGAAAAGGGAAACAATCCGGATGTACTGGTGATGAGTGCAACGCCGATTCCAAGAACCCTTGCGGTGATTCTTTACGGGGATATGGAGGTTTCAATTATCGATCAGCTTCCTCCGGGGAGAAAGTCCATTAAGACCAAGGCAGTAACAGGAAGATCTAGAGAAAAGGTTTATGGATTTTTGGCAGAAGAGCTGGCGAAGGGCAGACAGGCCTATGTGGTAGCGCCTCTAATTGAAGAATCAGAGACCCTAGACCTTCGTTCTGCCACAGAGATTTACGAAGAACTGAATTCCCGATTTTCAGCGGGAACGGTTGCCTTGCTTCATGGAGAGATGAAGCAAAAAGAAAAAGAAGCAATCATGAAGGGATTTCATGAAGGAAAATATAAGGTATTGGTTGCCACAGTGGTAATTGAGGTGGGAATCAATGTGCCCAATGCGACGTTGATGATCATTGAAAATGCAGAACGTTTTGGCCTTGCACAGCTTCATCAGCTGCGGGGGCGAGTGGGCAGAGGTCAGGAACAGGCCTATTGCCTTTTGATTACTGAGGGACGGGGAGAGATTGCCCTTGCCCGTGCAGAGGTTATGACCAAAAGCAATGATGGCTTTTACCTTGCGGAAAGAGATATGGAGCTTCGCGGGCCGGGAGAGCTTTTTGGAAATCGGCAGCATGGAATTCCCGATTTGCATTTGGCCGATTTAATTGCCCATAAGGAAATTTTGATGCAGGTTAGAGGCGAAGCGGAAAAGCTGCTGGAAGAATATCCGGGGCTTTCTCACCAAAATGCCCAGCCCCTTAGGGCGCGGGTAGAACAATTATTTAGTGAACAAATTAGTATTAACCTATAGGAGGAAAACCATGAGAATCATAGCAGGAGACTTTAAGGGGAGAAGACTATTTACCCCTGCCGATAATTCGGTAAGGCCGACAACCGATAAGGTGAAGGAGGCCTTGTTTTCGATTATTAGCCCGAATATTTATGACAGCGTTGTTTGCGATCTCTTTGCAGGAACGGGAAACCTAGGCCTTGAAGCCTTGAGCAGAGGGGCGAAGCATTGCTATTTTTCCGATCATGCAGGAGAAAGCATGAAGCTGATTAAGGAAAATATTGCCCACTGCAAGGCGGAAGAATATGCGACGGTAATTCACGGAGATTTCCGAAGAGCCTTAGATCAGATTCACGAACCTGTGGACATTTTTCTCTTAGATCCGCCTTACAAAAACGGAATTTTGGAAAGTGCCATAGAGGAAATTTCCAGTAAGGAATTGCTAGCAGAGGGGGGACTGATTATTGCGGAGCACCCCAAGGAAGAAACGCTTCCGGAGGAGTTGTTTGGATTCCGGAAACAAAAAGAGAAACGGTATGGGAGAGTTGTACTTTCAATATACATGTGATAGAATACTAGAATATTATTATGGAGGCAAAATGAATGAATAAAGCGCTTTATGCAGGTTCCTTTGACCCTTTAACCTGCGGTCATCTAAATTTAATTAAACGAGCAGCGAAAACTTGTGAAGAGTTGGTGGTGGGAGTAATCGAGAATCCTTCAAAAATCCCCCTATTTACCGCTGAGGAACGGAAATGCATGATTAAAGAAGCGACCAAGGGGATTGAAAATGTCAAAGTTGATTCCTTTTCCGGTTTGCTTGCCGAATATGTCAACAAGAATGGCTTCAATTTGGTGGTCAGAGGGCTAAGGGGGAACACGGATTTTGAATATGAAATCCAAATGGCCCAGATGAATGCAAGGCTATACGAAGGTAGAGTGGAAACGATATTTTTGATGACGGATCCAAGCTATTCTTTTATTAGCTCTAGCATGGCGAAGGAAGTACATGATCTTGGCGGAGAAATTAAGGGATTGGTTCCGGAAGTCGTATTAGAAGCAATGGACAGAAGGAAAAATGGAGGTAGATAATGAAAGTACTAGGATTATTAGAAGAAATCGAAGAGATTGTTGAAACCGCTTCCGGTGTACCGCTTACGGGCAAAATTATGGTAGACGGAAGTGAATTAATCGCTATTGTTAAGGAAATCAGAACCGAGCTTCCCGACGAAATTCAGCAGGCCCAGTGGATCAAAAATGAGCGAGACAGAATCCTCGGAGAGGCAAAAAGTGAATATGTAACCATTATCAACGAGGCCAGACGTCAGGCAGAGGACTTAATTGATCATGACGTGATCATGGTCAGAGCCAAGAATAGAGCCTCAGAATTAATGAATTACACCGAAGAAAACATTCATCGGTTAAAAATGAGCACCTACGATTATGTAGATGGAATCTTGTTTAACTTCCAGGAAAAAATGGATGAATTATCTTCCGCTTATTTCTCGGATATGTTCAATAAATTGGAGGATACCTTTAACAGTGTTAATGAAACCCTATCCAAGAATCGAGACGAAATCAAAGAAATGGCTTACAAAACTTCAATGAATATGGATGAGGTAAGTGAGCAGAGAGCTTCTTTGGAACAAAAAGATAGAGAAAACTTTGAAGAAGAGGAATACGAAAAAGAGTGAGAGTAGTAGGGATAGTTGCAGAATATAATCCTATGCATAACGGTCATATTTATCACCTAAACAAGGCGCGGGAGATAAGTAAGGCCGATTTTGTCGTTGCAATTATGAGTGGAAACTTTATGCAGCGAGGGGAAGCGGCGATTTTGGACAAGTGGACCCGGGCTGAGGTTGCGGTGAGAAATGGTGTGGATTTGGTTTTGGAGCTTCCTTTTGCCTTTGCTTGCAACAGTGCAGAATACTTTGGTCGCGGAGCGATGGAAATTCTAAAGGGGCTTGGCTGTGTCAATTCCGTTAGCTTTGGCAGTGAGCTTGGGGATATTGGTCCCTTGCGAGAGGTAGCAGACTTCTTGGCCCTAGAGCCGGAAGCCTATCGTCTGGCTTTACGCAAGCATTTGGATCTAGGCTTAGCCTTTCCTAAGGCGCGCGAGCTGGCGGTAAACCAGTGCCTTGGGCTGTCCTTTGGCCAGCTGCTGAAGGATCCCAACAATATTTTGGCTATAGAGTACCTAAAGGCTTGCGGAGAGATGGAACCCATCACCATAAAACGAAAAGGAAGCTATCATGATTTATCCCTAAAAGAAGAGGGGACCTTCATTGGCGCAAGAGCCATTAGAGAACAGATTATTGGCGGGGCCATGGATGATATTTTGGGATTTTTGCCAACTTCTTCGGCGAATATTCTCAAGACCAGAGCGCTGAGCATGGTGGATAATGGCTTGCTGTTTGACCTTCTTCGGGCAGAAATTTTGAAAAATTCTTCCTCAGAACTGGGAAATATTTTTGGTGCCGGAGAGGGCATTGAGAATAAGATGAAAAAGGAAATTCGCAGAAATAAAACGGTAGAGGAGTTTGCTATGGCGCTAAAATCTAAGCGCTATACCTTGACCTCCATTAACCGCTTGCTGATGCAAACCTTACTGAGACTAAAGCAGCAAGATTTATGGTCAAAGCCTTTGTATGGCAGAGTTTTGGCCTTGAGTCAGCAAGGGGGCGTGTTGCTGCGGCGGATAAAAAAAGAAGAGCTGGCGACCATTCCCATGATCACCAATATTAACCGCCAGGAAATTCCTGAATTGATGCACTATGATATTCTGGCATCGGATTTATATAACCTGGCCTGTGGGCAAGATTTGTACCGCAGAAGTGATTATGTGGTTAAACCTTTTGTTAAATAAATGTCTACCCTTGAAAAGTTAGTA
>JAVWKI010000125.1:0-5389 GCA_036638575.1 Anaerovoracaceae bacterium
TCAAGGAATCTTCGCTGACGTTTGCCCTTAGATCCGCCAAGGTAAGCTGCTCTTTTTCTTCAATCATCTCCTGAATATATCTGCCTAGCTTTTTTTCTATGTCTTCCGCTGTTCCTCTCATGGCAAAAATCCCGTAATCCTGTTTCAATTCATTGCTATATTCAGACAGCACCGATCGACCGGAGAGGTGAAACACGCCATCCATATACCCTAAGGCCCCCACCTGCCGAGCACCTTGAATATAAACGAGGGTCAGCCCAATTATTCCGCTAAGGATAATCAACAAAAAAATGGAAATGCTCCCCCGCTTATTGCTTTTCTTTGTTTTACTCCAAGAAATCCGCATATCTAATCACTTTCTTTTCCTTAATTCCATATACCCTATATTCTAGTACCTTGGTAAAGGAGTTTTCCAATAAGCCCCTTTTTTGAAAGTCCACCCCCTCCTTGGAAAAAAAGCAAGGCTTAAGCAAATGCCTACCTTGAGTAACGGCAATGTTTTCCGGAACATTTTTATAGACCCATACCGTTTCGGTTTCCCTTCCCATGGCCTCAGTTAAGGCCAAATGCGATTTTGTACTGGTGGCTACCTCATTGTATAAAAAGGCAAGAATAAGAATCACCGCCATAACAACCAAAATCACCAGAGGAAAAACGATGGTCGCTTCTACCATGCTGCTCCCTTTTTTATTGCGGAGCAGTAACCCCAGCCGGTCCTGTGCTGCCCTTTGCCTTGCTTGATTTTCCTCCATGTTAAAATCCTCCGTTTAGTGCTTCAAAGGTTTTGTTAATAAAGGCGGTAATTTCTGTTTTGAAAATCAGTCCCAAAACAATGGCAATGGCCACAAGAATGGCCACTTGTACCATTTCCATTCCCTTGGTATTGCTTTTTTTCATTTTTTGTTTTAGTTTTTTCCATCGGTTCATCCTTTTTCCTCCTTTCTCTTTACATTTCCATCATTGCCGGAGCAATGGTAATCATTACCAATACCAGCAAGAGAATCACTAGGGGTAAGGTCAATTTGGTTTCTGCCAATCTGCCTTTTTCTTCTGCATATTTTTTTCTGTTAAACCATAGGCTCTCACTTTCTCGCTGAAGCTTCCCGGACAGGTCTGCCCCTTTGTGAATATTATCCGTAATAATATTGGAAAGGCGCATAAGCTCCCGCACCTGGCTCCTTCGTGCAAAGCTTCTGAATTCCTCTTGAAAGATGGCATTGGTTTCTTTGGTTTTAACATAGACCTCATGTAGCTGCCCATAAAAATAGCTTGGTTTCCCTCCTTCCATCCGCCCATAATCTTCCATGATTCGCTCAAATGCGCCTTGCAATACCATTCCGCTACTCAGCAGCAAAACCAGCTTGTTTAAAAACTCCGGCAGCTCCTTAATCACAGATTCCCTTGCCCTTCCCTCTTCTTTTTTGATTCCATCAAATCGGCTTTTGTAGATCACAAAGAGTGTAAGCATGCCGCCAAGGATCACCATGGGATAGTTTCCTTGCTTCTTTTCTTGCCAAATTAATTTGGTTCCATCGGCTAGGGCCTTGGGCAAAATCACCTTCTCTGTCTTTGTATCTTGGTTTAGACTGCGAATGGCCGAGCCAATTTTTCGTTCTAGCTTTTGACTCTCTGTTTCACTTCTTACCGGCTCTTCCCTTTGCCCTTCCTTATTTTGTGCATCAATAACAAGCTGTGCCTCCTTTGAAACCTTAAGCTCTTCATTGACCGCCCAAACCTTGGCATCAAGGACCAGCGGCAGTGCTTCTTCCTTAGGGCGCTGTACGGCGGTGATTCTTTGCTGCTCATCCTTAACTACCTCCGGCATTGTACGAAAATCATTGACCAGACTATAGAGCAGGACAAAGGAGAACACCCCCAAAACCAGTAAGTATCGCGTTGTCATGGCCTTTTGCTGCTTCTGAATTTTTTCCCGATAGTTGCCCTCGCCATAAAGCCGTTTGTACTTGCTTTCCATCAACTGCATACTGCCGATAAATCGTTCTTTTTTCAACTTCATTTCATACCTCGATTTCCGTCAATTTCATCATCAAATAATAGGACACGCCAATGCCTACAAGGGCTAAGGTCATAATGATTCTCCCCGCGAAGGTTTCATACAGGGCAATCAGGTAATCCGGATAAAATAGATTTAGACAAAAGACCACCCCCAAAGGCATGACCGTAATAATCTTTCCCTCAAATCGTTTTTGTGCGGTTAAGGATTTAATTTCTTTTTCTATGGCCATCTTATCCATAATAATTTCCGAGGCTTTTGCAATGATGGTTTCCAAATTTCCGCCACTAATGCGACAAGCCAAGTACACCTCTACAAAATTTTTAATATCCTCTATCTGGCTTCTTTGGGCAAAGCTAATCAGCAGCGCTTCCTCCCTATCCCTGTTTTCGGAAATTCCTCTGACCATGTATTTCAATTCTGCAATAATGGGGCTGTCCTGCGGGTAAATCAGCGAAAGGTTCTCATAGGCCTCTTCTAAGGCAGTGCTCATCTGCCGCCCCGTTGCAATAGATGCAGAAAGAGAGTAGAGTAAGTCCTTAAATTGAAGCAAAAGCAAGGCTCTTCGTTTGGCAGACAAGTAGTTTTGATAAGGACCTAGCCAAAACACTATGGTAAAGCCGCAAAAGAAGGAAAGCAAAAAGCTCCGATAAAATAGCAGGCAAAGAAAAAAAATCAGCAGATAGCCAAAGAGAAAAAATGTGGTTTTCTCCCGTTGATTCAAGTGATACTCCCCATAGTTAATCTCCATCGTCATTTCCTCTCAGCTCAAGCTTTTCCCGATTTTGTAGATGATTTCCTGTAGGAACTAGCCCGCCGCCTTTCTTGTATTTATACAATTCATTGGTGCAAATTTGTCCATCCTTTAGGCCCACAATTTCCGAAATTTGCAGTACCCGTCTACTTTTGTCCTGTAGTCTTCCTAGGTGGATGATAATGTCAATGCCTTCCACAATTTGTGCACGAATTGCTTCTATAGGAAAGTCAACTGCTTGCAAAAACATGGATTCCAGCCTTCTGAGCATTCCCTCAATGCTGTTCCCGTGACCCGTTGAAAGGCTACCGTCATGGCCGGTGTTCATGGCATTGATCATGTCCATTACCTCCCTGCCGCGCACTTCTCCCACAATAATTCGATCCGGGCGCATACGCAAAGAAGTTTTGATCAGATCCTCCATGGAAACACCGCCCTTCCCTTCACCGTTGGCGTTTTTGCATTCCATTCGGACAATATTGGGAATTTGTGTAATTTGAAGCTCTGCTGAATCTTCAATGACGATAATTCGCTCTTCTCTAGGGATATAGTTGGTTAGTATGTTTAAAAAAGTGGTTTTCCCCGAGGAGGTTCCTCCGCTGATGAAGCAGTTATATCCTGCACGAACCAAGCCATGAAGAAAGTTTGCACAGTCCCGCGTAATGGTGCCAAAGTCGATCAGATCCTCCATGGTATATCCGGTCTTTGGAAACTTTCTTATGGTCAATATGGGCCCACCTAGTGCTACGTTTTTGTAAACGGCATTGACCCTTGAGCCATCGGAAAGCCTTGCATCTACAATGGGATTCAGCTCATTGATCTCCCGATGAACCTTGGCGACAATTCTGCGAATGACCTCTTCCAAATCCTCTTCGGTTTCAAATACCTCTTCCACTGTTTCTAGCTTACCCCTTCGCTCCACAAAGATATTTTGCGGCCCATTGACCATAATCTCTGTAACCTCCGGATCTTGGGCAAATGGTTCCAATAAATCCAAATCCTTTCTGATGGCACAGAAAATACGGTTGACCAGGGCTTCAATTTCTCCACAGGAATAGCAAAAGGCAAGCTCCATGGAAAGCACTTCTTCTTCAATCAAGGCCAGTACCTCTTCGTCCTTGAGCTGTTCTTCTTTTAAATTAATCTTTTGTCGGATTTCCCGAATGATAAAATTTACATTCATTTCTATTTCTTCCTTTTTTTTACATCTGCAAGGCCATTATAAAACAGCTACCTTAATTTGGCAACTGTTTTATTGTAAAATTATGGAAATTATTTTTATTCCTGTAACAGGTCATCCTTCAGCAAGCGTTGCGCCATTCCTTGTGTACCAATGGCCCAAACCAAATCCCCATCTTCCATGATCATATTTAATGGCGGATCAATGATTGGGTAATTATCTCTTTCTATCCCCACAATAAAGCCTTCATATTTTGCTCTAAATCCCGAATTCCTGATGGTTTTTCGGTGTAAGCCTGAGCCTTTGCTTATGGGAATTGCACAGCACATGATTTGTTCCTCCGGCGGAATCTCCCGGTCAATCTGAGAATACATATACTCTCTAAGGGTAACCATGGGTTCTTTTGGCGTTTCAATATACTCTGCATTTTCTAGGGCAATTAAATAGGCCTCTAGCTGTCCTTTGCTGCTCACTACAGTAACCAGGTCTCCACTGCAAACCATTTCATGAGGACCGGGAATATTAATATGCCGTTCCTTTCGCAAAATTTTGATGACCAACACATCCAGCACCCGTTCGTTTAACAGGCTCGCTACCGTTCTACATTGGCCTGCATCATCTAAACGAAATTCCACAATGTAAACCTTATCGCCCATCCAAACATCCTCTTCTTCTTCCTTTTTTTTGTGAAGAATCCGCTCGTTGAAATTGGCAACAAATCTAGCCTCTAGCTTGATGGCATGACTACGCAAAAATGTAGAGCGAATGGCCAAAATAATCAAGATAATGCCCAAAACAATCAAGAGAAGGTAAGGCGCACCAATGAATTTTCTCCAGGTAAGCACCAAGAAAAACAATGCAATTAACAGACGAAATACTCGCAAGGCCAGCAACGGTAAGCGGTTGGTGGTGCTTTTGAGCCAAAGCTTCTTAAAGGCATTGCTTCGGTTATTTTGCATCAAATTAATCACAGGAATCATCAATATACAGGTTCCGATGGCAGCAGCCCATGGCCCAACAATGTCTTTGCAGTAGTTTCCTGCTGAGTAAATCAGAAATAATGCCGCCGAAGTAATTACCGTTCTCAAAAAATAACGGGTAATAAATTTCTTCCATTCCCCTCCGCGGTCACTGTTGCTCCTTTTTTCAGAGGTGTATTGACGAAGAAAAGCCAGCCATCGGTTGGGCAATCTTGCAGAAATAAATTGGTACAAGCCCTCTGAACTTTTGATGGAAAGGGGCGTATAAAAGGTGGTAATTACTGCAACACAAACAATAATGGGATAAAGAAACTCACTGGTTACCCCAAGGTTCAAGCCTAGGGTTGCGACAATAAAGGAAAACTCTCCAATCTGCACCATGGAGGATCCTCCCCGAATGGCAGTATGCAAGCTTTGCCCGGAAAGCAGCATCCCCAAGGTGGAAAAAATCATTTGTCCCA
>JAVWKI010000126.1:0-5385 GCA_036638575.1 Anaerovoracaceae bacterium
AAATGATTTTTTGGTTTTTTTTAAGGGTTTGTGGTAGAATAGTAAACAGTATAGAAGTTAAAATAGCAAACTTAGGAGCGAGGGAAAAATGAAAAAAGTAAAGATAACAGTCATACTGGCTTTCTGTATGGTCATTGTGATGAGTTTTGCTGCGTGTGGCAGTAAACCTTATGATTTCGATCTAAGCGAGTATATCAAGGTTGGAGAGTACAATGGCCTTGAAGTGAAGTCCTATACCGTTAGTGTAACGGACGAAGAAGTCGCTACAGAAATACAGAGCAGACTGGAAGCGAAGGCAGAAACCAAAGAAGTGAAGAGCGGTACGGTAGCTGCAGGAGACACGGTAATTATTACCTATGATGGAAAAATTGATGGAAAAGCCTTTGATGGCGGATCTGCACAAGGAAGCAGCTTAACCATTGGATCGGGAACCTTGATTCCGGGATTTGAAGATGGTTTGATCGGTGTTGAAGTGGGCAAGGCAAAAACCCTTAACCTGAAATTCCCCGATGATTATAAGCAGCAATCTGATCTTGCAGGCAAGGATGTTGAATTTACAGTAACAGTAGACGCAAAGCAGGAAAGATCGGTACCTACACTGGACGAAAAATTTGTAGAAGCAAACAGCACCTACAAAACGGTAGAGGAATACAAGACATCAGTAAAAGAAGAGCTAACAACAAAGAAAGAAAAATCAGCCATCAAAACACAGAAGGAATATTTGTGGAACCAAATCGTTAAAACTTCAGAAGTAGTGAAGGACGATGAAGGTAAGGAAAAATATCCGCAGGAAGAAATTGATCGGGTAAAGGAAGAAACAAAGACCCTATACCAAAACTATGCGGAGCAGTATGAGATGGAATTTGCGGATTTCTTAGAGCAGCAAATGAGCATGAACGAAGAAACCTTTAATACGCAGGTGGATGAATATGCCAAGCTTGTGGTAAAAGAAGAAGAGGTTCTTTATGCCATCGCAAAGAAAGAAAAAATCGAAGTAAGCAGCAAGGAATACAAACAGTATATCAAGGATTCTCTTGAAGAATATGGATATACAGAAGAGACCTTCAAGGAAGCCAATGGTGAAAGCTATGAAAAGGCCATGGGTAAGGACAATATCAGAAGACAGGTCTACATGGAAAAGGTTCTAGACCTAGTATTGAAAAATGCCAAGGTTGTAGATCAGCTGACAACAGAAACACCGGCAGCATAAAAATCCGGGGATGATTTATCCCCACTGAAAAAAAATCTTGAAAAGAGTTGTAATCTGTGGTAGTATTGGTACGTTAGTTATCAATGAGCCCAATTTTACAACTCTTTTTTTGTTTTTGGGCAACAGATAATTACATTTCTCTGGAGAGTTCTCATTATTGAAATGAGGCGCCGAAGGTGGAGGCCGGATATCCCGGTGGGTCTCTCAGGCACAAAGGACAGAGCATAGCCATCAAAGCATAGCGATGCAAAGTCTTCTCCTAAGAAAGCCGATAAGGCTTTTGTTTTATTTTTGGGAGTTATTATATTATAGGAAGAAAAGAAGAGAGGAAAAATGAAGGAATTATTAGAAGTATTAGTTAAAATTGACGATGTGGTTTGGGGCATCCCGATGATCGTGCTCATTATGGGTACCGGTATATTCTTAACTGCCAGACTAGGTGTTTTGCAGTTTAGACATCTGGGAAAGGCTTTGAAATATATGGTGAAAAATGAGGAAGATGGCCACGGTGAGGTAAGCAGCTTTGGTGCCCTTTGTACGGCACTTGCAGCGACAGTAGGTACGGGAAATATTGTCGGTGTTGCAACAGCGATAGTTACCGGAGGACCGGGAGCGTTGTTCTGGATGGTTTTGGCTGCATGTTTTGGTATGGCAACCAAATTTTCAGAGGGCTTGCTGGCCATTAAGTATAGAGTAATTGACGATGAAGGTCATGCTCTTGGCGGACCGTTTATGTACATTGAAAGAGGAATGGGCATAAAGTGGAAATGGCTTGCGAAATGTTTTGCAATCTTTGGTATTGGTGCTGGACTTTTGGGTATTGGAACCATTACTCAGGTAAACGGAATTGCTAGTGCTACCAAAAACTTTTTTGACCCACAGAGCTTAAATACAGTGGAACTGTTTGGAAGAGACTATTCTTGGGCAGTAGTAATCACTGCGGTGGTGGTTGCTGTGGTTACGGCCCTAGTTGTAATCGGAGGAATTCAGAGAATCGCTTCGGTAACCATGATTGTTGTACCGTTTATGATTATTGTTTACGTTGTTGCTTGCATTTGCATCTTGATATTTAATTTCAGAGAAATTCCAAACGCAATCAGCACAATTTTTGCTAGTGCATTTGGCCTTCGTGCTGCAGCCGGAGGTGCATTAGGTGCAATGATGATCGCAATGCAAAAAGGTGTTGCCAGAGGTATTTTCAGTAATGAAGCCGGTTTAGGAAGTGCGCCTATTGCGGCAGCTGCTGCCAAAACTCATGAAGCGACAAGACAAGGACTGGTATCCATGACCGGTACCTTCCTTGATACCATTGTAGTTTGTACCATGACCGGTCTTGCTATCATGGTAACCAAATCTTGGAATATTGGCCTTGAAGGGGTAGATGTAACCATTAATGCTTTTCAGTCAGGACTTCCTTGGAGCAATGAGGTAGGATCCTTCGTCTTGATGGTTTGCCTAGCATTCTTTGCCTTTACGACTATCCTAGGATGGGATTACTACAGTGAACGTTGCCTTGAGTACCTAACTGGAGGAAATCAACCTGCATTGAAGGTTTATCGATGGGTATATATCTTTGCCGTATTAATTGGACCGTTCTTAACCTTAGAAGCGGTTTGGACCTTGGCAGACATCTGTAATGGATTAATGGCAATTCCAAACTTAATCGCATTATTGGCACTAAATGGTGTAATTGTTGCGGAAACAAGAAGCTATTTTAAACGATTAAATAATGGGCAATTAAAATAAACCAATAGTTCTCAGATGAGAAAACACAAGAGCAGACTCTTTTATCCTAAAATTAGGAGAGGGGCTGCTCTTTTTCTTCGGTTGTGCTTGTGGCAAAACACAATATGTAGTAAAATTATCTAGTTAGAGAGTTTTTTAGTGCTTCGGCACATTAAGGGAGGAATTCACAGTGAGATGTCCGTTTTGTGAGAACGAGGATACGAAGGTTATCGACTCAAGACATACAGAAGATGGTCATGCCATTAGGAGGAGAAGAGAGTGTGAGCAATGTGGGAAGCGATTTACCACATATGAGAAGATAGAAGAAATTGTATTGGTTGTGATTAAAAAAGATGGTAGTAGAGAGAGCTTTGATCGGGGAAAGGTCCTAAATGGAATCATCAAGGCTTGCCAAAAACGCCCGGTGACCTTGTCCCAGATGGAGCAGGTAGTAGATGAAATCGAGCGAGGGTTAAACAACATGATGGAGAAGGAAGTAAAGAGTACCTTCATCGGAGAATTGATCATGGAGAAGCTCAAGGATTTAGACGAGGTGGCCTATGTTCGCTTCGCTTCGGTATATCGGCAGTTTACCGACATCAACACCTTTGTTGCGGAAATAGAAAAGTTACTGGGAAGCAAGGAAAAATAAGAAAAAAGAGAAAGGGAGAACAATATGCTCAGAATTGCGATAGATGGCCCGGGAGGTGCGGGGAAGAGTACCATTGCGAAGGCAGTTGCCAAGGAACTTTTTCTGGACTACATTGATACCGGGGCGATGTACAGAGCCATAGGCTATAAGCTTGCAAGAGAAAAGGTGGATCTTGAGGACCAAAAGGCCTTGCAGGAAATGTTAGATGTAACGGACATTGACTTTTCTTCAGGGAACATTATTTTGGATGGAGAGATTGTTAATGATAAAATCAGAACTCCGGAAATGTCCAAAATGGCTTCCTCCTGTTCAGGGATTAAGGCGGTAAGAGAAAAACTGGTTTCCTTGCAACGAAGGATGGGCGAAAATAAAAGCTTGATTATGGACGGAAGAGATATTGGAAACAATGTACTTCCTCATGCAGAGTTTAAGTTTTTTATTACGGCAGCACCGGAGGAACGGGCCAGAAGACGTTATGCGGAGCTTTTACAAAAGGGAGATCAGGTTACCTTTGAGGAGGTTCTTGCAGACATGAATGAGCGAGACGAAAAAGATAGAACCAGGGCATTGAATCCGCTGAGAAAAGCAGAGGATGCCATTGAAATTGATACAACGAAAATGTCCATAGAAGAAGTTATTGGGAAGATAATCAAGGAGGTAAAATAATATGGCAATCGTAAGACCGTTTAGGGCCATTAGACCCAGCAAAAAAATCGCAGATAAGGTAATTTCTTTGCCTTATGATGTAATGAACAGAGAAGAAGCAGCAGCAATGGCAAAGGGAAATCCTTACAGCTTTTTACATATTTGTCGTTCGGAAATCGATCTACCGGAAGAAAAGAACCAGTACGATCAAAAAGTTTATGCACAGGCAAAGAACAATATTGAAAATTTCCTGGAGAAGGGACTATTTTTGGAAGAAGCAAAGCCGATGCTTTATATTTATAAGCAGACCATGAATGGAAATGTTCAAACGGGTATTGTTGGCTGTGTATCGGTAGATGATTATTTGGACAACACCATCAAAAAACATGAATTTACTCGAGTGGAAAAAGAAAAGGATAGAATCAACCATTTTGATGTTTGTGATGCCAACACAGAACCGGTATTTTTGACCTACAAGGACAACAAAAAAATCAGATTGTTGGTGGAAGGCTATATGAACAATAATGAACCGGAATATGATTTTGTCACAGAGGACGGTGTAGGACACACCCTTTGGGCAATTAAGGATGACCATGTGGTTACGGGACTTTCGGGATTGTTTTTAGAGGTTCCTGCACTTTACATTGCCGATGGGCATCATCGTAGTGCTTCTGCTTGCAAGGTGGGAATGAAGCGTAGAGAGGCTTATCCGGACTATACCGGGGAAGAAGAATTCAACTACTTTATGGCGGTAATTTTCCCGGATTCAGAGCTAAAGGTATTTGATTATAATCGCGTGGTTAAGGATCTTAACGGCAACAGCAGCGAGGAATTTATAGAAAAGATAAAGGCGGCAGGGTTCCGCGTAGAACAGAAGGGCAAGGCGGCTTACCGGCCGGAGGCAAAGCATGACTTTGGGATGTTCCTTGATGGAGAGTGGTACAAGCTTACGGCAGAGGCACAGCTGATTTCCGAAGACATTATTGATTCCCTCGATGTGGCAATTCTGCAGAACAATGTTTTGGCACCAATTTTGGGCATTGAGGATCCAAGAACAGATAATCGAATTGATTTTGTAGGCGGAATTAGAGGCTTAGAAGAGCTAGAGCGAAGGACAACGGTAGACATGAAGGTTGCCTTTGCAGTACATCCT
>JAVWKI010000127.1:0-5242 GCA_036638575.1 Anaerovoracaceae bacterium
CTATGGATGCAAACAGAAAAACAGCATATAATACTTTAATTGATGTAGAATCAAAAAAATCCTATTCAAATTTAGCATTAAATCATCATATCATTTGTTCTAAACCAAACTCAGCGGCGTTTGTCAGAGAGTTGGTTTATGGCGTATTAGAAAACAAAATGTTATTAGACTATACGATAAATGCCTTGATTCCCAAGGATGTAAAGAAGGTGAAGCTAAGCGACTTGACCATTTTAAGAATGGGAATTTATCAGCTGGCGTACATGAATTCGGTTCCCGAATATGCGGCGGTAAATGAAAGCGTTGTTTTGGCTAAGCGTTACGCAAAGGGAAGAGAAGGCTTTATTAATGGTGTACTTCGTTCCTACATTGCAGAGAAATTCACCATTAAACTTCCGGATAGAACAGAAAACGAGGTGGAATATTTATCTGTAAAATATTCTTTTGAACCTTGGATTATCCAGCTTTGGATGGAAAGCTATGATGTGGATTTTGTAGAAGAACTGCTCAAGGCCAGCAACCAAACGGCAGAGACAACCATTCGACTGAACTGGTTGAAGGTGATGAAGCCGGACTTAATTCGTAGCTTACAGGAAAAAGGCTTCACTGTAACCGAAGGGAAATACAGCCAAAATGCTTTACATGTTTCCGGAGGAGATTTGATCAATAGTAATTTATATGCAAATGGTTTCTTTTCTATTCAAGATGAAGCTTCACAGGTTGCGGCACAAATGCTTGATCCGCAGCAAGGAGACTTTATTATGGACGTGTGTGCGGCACCGGGAGGAAAGACCCTTGCCATCGCCGAAAAGATGAACAATAGAGGGAAGATTATTGCTTCAGATATCTACAAGAGAAAAGTAGAAATTATCGACAAGGAAGCAAAGCGATTGGGCGTTAGTATTATTGAGACCAAAACTTGGGATGGAACCAAGGTAGACTCTTCTATGCTAGGCAAGGCGGATCGGGTTATTGCGGATGTTCCTTGCTCAGGGCTTGGCGTAATTCGAAGAAAGCCGGAAATTAAATACAAACAGCATACAGAAGAAATGGCACTTTTGCCAAGAAAACAAAAGGCGATTCTTTCTGCAGCATCCAAATATGTGAAGCCGGGTGGAGTACTGATGTACAGCACATGCACCATTAATCCATATGAAAATGAGCATGTAGTTAGTGATTTCTTGAGAAAAAATCCATCCTTTGAAGTGGAAGAAACGAAGCAATTATTGCCGAATATTAATGACACCGACGGATTTTTCATTTGCAAAATGATCAAGAATGACAGTCTCATAGAAAAATAAAGGTGCAAAAATGATACAAGTAGGATTCAAAAGCGATAAAGGTAAGAACCGGAGCAACAATGAAGATGCGTGTTTTGTTTTGCCGAAAGAAAATATTTATATGGTTGCCGACGGCGTAGGCGGAAACAATGCAGGTGAGCTTGCCAGCAAAACGGCAGTGGTGCATATTGCCGACTATGTCCGAAACAACCCCATTGATACAGAGAAGGATGATCTCTGGTTAGGCGAATATTTCAAAAAAGCAATTCAAAGAGCAAACGGGGATATTTTGGAATTATCCAAAGAAAAAAAAGAAAATCGTGGAATGGCGACGACGTTTTTGATGTGCTATTTGGTAGAAGACAAGGCATACTTTATTAATGTAGGAGATAGTAGGGCTTATTTATTTAGGGAAAACGAACTGTTTCAATTAACAGAAGATCATACCTATGTTAATTCTTTGGTTAAGCTTGGTGTAATTACACAAGAAGAAGCGAAGGATCATAAAAAAGGTCACGTGATTACAAGGGCACTAGGTGCAGAAAAATTCATCAATGCAGATTTTTATCAGACAAATTTAGTAGAAGGCGATGTCCTTCTTCTTTGCACGGATGGATTATATGGGGAGGTCCCCGAAGAAGAATTATGTAAGATGATAATAAAGGAAAAAAACATGTCAAAATTGGCCAAATTACTGGTAAACGAAGCCAATGAATTAGGCGGAAGAGATAATATTACCGTAGTTTGTCTAAAAGTAGCAGGAGGAAATAAGGATGAGTAGTAAAGTAATCGCAGGAAGATATGAATTACTCGAAAAAATAGGTGACGGTGGAATGGCTGTCGTATATAAGGCGAAATGCAGGTTGCTTAAACGTTTTGTTGCGATTAAAATCCTGAAACCTGAATTTACCAGAGATGCGAAGTTTATTGAAAACTTTAGAAAAGAATCTCACGCGGCAGCAAGCCTTTCTCATTCTAACATTGTAAGTATCTATGATGTAGGCAAAGAGGGAAATATTAATTATATTGTAATGGAATTGGTTGAGGGCAAGCCCCTTAGCGATGTAATTCGGGAAGAGGCCCCGCTAGATTATAAGCGGGTGATCAACATTACGAAACAAATTGCTGCGGGACTTTGCGCAGCACATAAGCATGGCATTATTCACCGAGACGTGAAACCGCACAATGTTTTGATGACAGAAGACGGCGTTGCTAAGATTGCCGATTTTGGAATTGCCAAGGCAGTGAGTACAACGACGATTGTCGACAATACCAGTGAAACGGTCATGGGCTCGGTGCATTATTTTTCACCGGAACAGGCCAGAGGTGGGTATGTAGACGAAAAAACGGACATTTACTCTCTGGGAATTGTCATGTATGAAATGTTGACGGGAAAAGTTCCTTTTGATGGGGAAAACCCGGTTACGGTTGCCTTGATGCACATTAATGAAGAGATCAAGCCACCGTCAACTTATGTGTCAACCATTCCGCCAAGCCTTGAGAAGATTGTCATGAAGGCAACAGATAAGTATCAGACCAATCGATTTAAATCGGCAGAGGAAATGATCGATGCTTTGAATAATATTGAATTTGTAACCAGAGTGGTGGGGAACCCTACCTTTACTACACCAATTAATGCTGCGGAAGTGCAACGAGCAGAGGCAGAAAAGCTCAGACGATTATCGGAAGACTACGATGACGATGAGGATGATGGCGACGAAGGCAAAAAGAAAAAGAAAAAGAAGAACAAAAACAAGAAAAAATCCGGGGATAGCAAGAAACGGATGATCTTCATTGCTGTGGCAGTCTGTGTGTTACTTTTGGCAGGGATTGGCGTTGGATTTGGCACCGGATTATTTTCAAAGGCAAATATTGAGGTTCCGGACGTTACCGGAATGACCTATAAGGATGCAGAAAAAGCGCTGAAGGAGAAGGGCCTAAAGATTAAAGAGGGCGATACAGTCTACAGCGATGAATATAAGGCAGGGGAGGTTACCTCTCAAGATCCTAAGGCGGAAACCAAGGTGAAGAAGCGGGCAACGATTACGGTTACCCTTTCTAAAGGATCTACCGATGGAAGTGTGCCCAACTTAATTGGCATGACGGAAAAGGAAGCAAAAGAACAGATTAAAAAATACGACTTCAAGGAAGGCAGTGTAAAAGAGGCCACCAGCGATAAGCCGGCAGGTACGGTTATTGATCAAGATCCTAAGGCCGGAACCGAAGCTGCGGTAGGAAGTCAGATTAATATTATCATCAGTGATGGCAAGGGCAAGGGAGAGGGAACGGTTCCCGATCTGAAAGGAAAATCCTTGGCGGATGCAAAATCGGCAATTACCGATGCGGGGTTTGAAGTAGGCACAGTTTCCTATGAAGCCAGCAGCACCTATAGTAAGGATACGGTAATGGGACAGGATCCGGCGGCTGGAAGTAAATTAGAAAAAGGTAAGACCATTGGGATTACTGTAAGTAGTGGTGCGGGTAGCACACCGATTAATTTGTACTTAGATTTTAACCAAGCAGACCAGGAGGTCTTCCACCTTACGGTGACGGTTTCTGATGAAGATGGAACACGAAATGTTATCTCCAATGCACAAAAGAGAAAGAGTGACGGAGGAGAGAATGTAACAATCAAAGGTAAAGGCAAGGGAACGATTACCGTAACTTATGACGATAAGACGATCCTAAAGAAAAATGCAGACTTTACTACGGGAGAACTTACTTAATGTTAGGATTAATCATAAAAGGCATTGGCGGATTTTACTATGTGAAGACAGAAACCTTGACCTACCAGTGCAGAGCCAGAGGTATTTTTAAGAAAAGGGGTCAAACGCCTATGGTGGGAGACCTGGTAAAAATACAGGTTCTAGAGGATGGAGATGCGGTGGTCAATGAGATTTTGCCGCGAAAAAATGCATTTATTCGCCCACCTATCGCAAATGTAGATTTGCTGGTGGTGGTGGTTTCTGCAACAAAACCCAAGCCGAACCTCATGATTATTGATAAATTTCTTGTTATGGCAGAAAAAAGTGGGGCAGAGATTTTGCTTTGCATTAACAAGTCGGATTTGGCAAAAGAAAAAGAAATGGAAGCACTATTTTCTACTTATGAAGGAATTTATGATGTAATCAAGACAAGTGGAAAAGAAAAGGAAGGAATTGAAGCCCTTCAACAGCGGTTAAAAGGTAAAAAATCGGCCTTGACCGGTCCTTCCGGTGTAGGAAAATCAACCTTACTCAATGGGCTAAAGCCTAGGGCAGAGGCTGAAACCGGAGGCGTTAGTGAAAAAACCGGAAGGGGAAAGCATACGACCAGACATGTTGAAATTTTTCAGCTAGATGAAGAAAGCATGGTCTATGATACCCCGGGATTTACTTCCTTTGATATTTTGGAAGCAGAAGAACATGAATTACAGTTTTTATACCCAGAAATGCAAGCGTATTTGGGCGGCTGTAAATATGATAATTGCAGGCACGTTAAGGAGCCAGAATGTATGGTGAGAAAAGCCGTATCCGAGGGAAAGATTAACGCCTCTCGGTATGCGTCCTATCAAGCGCAGCTTGAAGATATCATGAATAAGAAAAAGTATTGATGAAAGGAGTTTTTATGAATAGATTGGCACCCTCGATTCTTTCGGCGGATTTCTCAAAACTTGGAGAGGAAGTTGCATTAATCGAAAAAGCAGGAGCAGACTTAATCCATGTAGATGTAATGGATGGACATTTTGTTCCGAATATCAGTTATGGCGCAACGGTAATGAAAAGCCTTTTGGGAAAGACAAAAATTCCCTTTGACGTACATTTGATGATAGAAGATCCAGATCGTTATTTAGAAGATTTTGTTACAGAAAATACCGAGTATATTACAGTACACCAGGAGGCTTGTGTACATTTAAATCGAACAATACAGCACATTAAGTCAATGGGCGTAAAGGCTGGCGTGGCAATTAATCCGGCGACCTC